>JAOZUO010000014.1:47957-52919 GCA_029938605.1 Deltaproteobacteria bacterium
GCGGCTGCAAGAGCAACTGCAAGGCATGCTGCAAGGGCGGCTGCAAGGGCGGCTGTAAAAATCGGCGGGGCCGGCCCTGCAAGACCGGACGCGGTCCCAGCGCGTAGCACCGCCACCCACCACCAAATTCGCCTTCACCCTCTCCTCCCCAAGCGCCGATCCGGTTGACTTCCTGCGGGGTTGCGATATATCAGCACAACCAGAACGGGTCCACCGCGGAGGCTAGATCATGTCCATCGTCAGCGCCGAGATCAAAGACCGGGTGCAGAGTGTCACCCAGAAACTCGAGATCCTTCGAGGTCATCTTTGACGTCGACCACAAACGTACCCGTATCGCGGAGTTGGAGAAGCTGAGCGGCGCCGCGGACTTCTGGCGGAGACAAGAGCAAGCCCAGAGAGTGCTCAAAGAGAGCGCCGACCTCAAACGTGTGGTGGAAAACTATGACCGCCAGATAGCCGAGCTGGGAGACGCCGAAATCCTGCTGGAGATGGCCGAAGAGGAGCAGGACGAGGAGTCGGCGACCGAGGCCGGCGTCCACCTCACCACGGTGGAGGCGGCGGTGGAGCGGATGGAGTTCGACCGCATGCTCTCGGGCGAGATGGACGCCAACCACGCGCTGGTGGCCATCAACGCCGGCGCCGGGGGCATCGACGCCAAGGATTGGGCGGAGCGGCTCCAACGCATGTACTTGCGGTGGGCCCTGGCCAGGGGCTTTACGACCCAGCTGCTGGACGTGAACCACGCCGACGAGGCGGGCATCAACTCTTGCGAGATCCTGGTGGAGGGCGACTACGCCTACGGCTACCTCAAGGCCGAGGCCGGAGTACACCGGCTGGTGCGCATCTCGCCTTACGACGCGGCGGCCCGGCGCCACACCTCCTTCGCGTCGGTGGCCGTGTACCCGGATGTGGACGACACCATCGTGGTGGAGATAAACGACGACGACCTCCGGGTGGACCTGTACCGCGCCTCGGGGGCGGGCGGACAGCATGTGAACAAGACCGAGTCCGCGGTTCGCATCACCCACCTGCCGACCAACATCGTGGTGCAGTGCCAGAACGAGCGGTCCCAGCACAAGAACCGTGCCACGGCCATGCGACTGCTGCGCGCGCGTCTCTTCGAGAAGGCCCAGCGTGAGCAGGAAGAGAAGATGGGCGACATACACGCCAAGAAGATGAAGATCGACTTCGGCAGCCAGATCCGCTCCTACGTGCTGGCGCCCTATCGCCTGGTCACCGACGTACGCACCGAGCTCAAGGTGAGCAATGTAGACGCTGTATTAGACGGCGATCTGGATCAGTTTATCGAAGCCTTTTTGCTGCAAACAGGCAACACCGACGAATAGAAGACGAATCGATATGGACGACGAAAACAGACTCATCGCACAGCGCAAACAGAAGATTCAGGCCATCCGGGACGCGGGGCTCAACCCCTACGCCAACGACTTCGAGGTGCGGCTCGAGGACATGCAGGCGGTGGACGGGCTCGATCCCGAGGCCCTGGGCGGCGAAGCCGACGTGGGCGACGACGCTCCCGAGTACCGGATTGGCGGCCGCGTCATGTCCCTGGCCAAGTTCGGCAAGGCGGCCTTCGCCCTGGTGCGACACCTGGGCCACGAGGTGCAGATCTACCTCAAGCGGGATCTTCTGGGGGACGAGACCTTCAAGGCCTTCAAGAAGATCGAACGCGGCGACTTCGTGGCCGCTGTAGGCCACGCCTTTGTCACGCGACAGGGCAAGGTCGCCGTGCGGGCGCAAGAGTTCCGCATCTTGACCATGGCGGTGCGGTCTCTGCCCGAGAAGTGGCACGGCCTCAAGGATCCGGAGCTGCGCTACCGACAGCGCTACGTGGATCTGGTGACCACGCCGGGAGTGGCGGACGTATTTCGCACCCGGGCGCGTGTGGTCTCCCACCTGCGCCGGTACTTGGACGAGCGACATTTCGTGGAGGTGGAGACGCCCATGCTGCACACCGTGGTGGGCGGCGCGGCGGCCAAGCCCTTCCTGTCTCACCACAACGCCCTGGACCTGGACATCAAGCTCCGCATCGCTCCGGAGCTGTACCTCAAGCGGCTGGTGGTGGGCGGGCTGGATCGGGTGTACGAGATCGGGCGCTGCTTCCGCAATGAGGGGTTGTCGCGCATGCACAATCCCGAGTTCACCATGCTCGAGTTCTACATGGGCTACGCCAACTACGAGACCCTGATGGCTCTCACCGAGGACCTCATCTCGGAGCTGGTGACGGAGCTGAAGGGAGAGCCGAAGCTCACCTACCAGGACCAGCCGGTGGACTTTACCACCCCGTGGCCCCGACTCACGGTGGCCGAGGCCGCCCACGCCGGCCTCACCCTGGCAGCCGGCGAGCTTGGGTTCACCGCCCCCGCGGAAGCTGAGCTGGACACCGAGGAGGGTCTTTGGGCCTACGTGGACCGCGAGAAGCTCACCGACAAGGACGAAGGCTTCGCCGAGGTGTGGAAGAGTACCAAAGGGTGGGGCGAGCAGTTGGCGGCCCTCTTCGAGTTCTTCGGCGAGGAGCGGCTTCCGGCGGACCGCCCCGTGTTCGTAGTGGACTACCCCAGCGCGGTCTCTCCCCTGTCGAGGCGCAAGGACGAGAACCCGGAGCTGGTGGATCGCTTCGAGCTGTTCGTCTGCGGCCGGGAGATCGCCAACGCCTTCTCCGAGCTCAACGACCCCGAGGATCAGCGGCAGCGTTTCAAGGCGCAGCTCGAGGCCAAGCAGCGCGGCAACGACGAGACCATGGACTACGACGAGGACTACTGCCGAGCCTTGGAGGTGGGCATGCCGCCCACCGCCGGCGAAGGCATCGGCATCGACCGGCTGACCATGCTCCTGTGCGATCAAGCCTCCATCCGGGACGTGATCCTCTTCCCGCTGCTGCGCCCTGAAGGGGGGACCGCCCCAAAGACCGCCGGCAAGGACAAAGAAGCTTGACCCATAAGCTGAAACCGAGGCGCACACCATGAGCGGCCACTTCGAGTGGCTGGTGGCCTGGCGCTACCTCAAGGACCGGGAGCGGCCGAACTTTGCGTGGCTGTTCATCGGCGTGGCGGTGCTCCTCACAGGTGCTGGGCTCGCCTGGGCCGGCTACGGCATGCCCCGCCCGGAGCCGGGGGCGGCGAACATCACGCCCGCCATGCAGTACGGACGCATCGTCTTCATTTTTGGGGCGATCCTGGGGTTGCTCGGCATCTTGATCGCAGTGTTCGGGGCCTGTCTGACCCTGTTCCGACTCTTTACGGCTCTGTCCATCTTCGGGGTGTTCTTCGGCACCATGGCCCTCATCGTCGTCCTGTCTGTCATGAGCGGATTCGAAGGCAACCTGCGGCGATCCATCCTTGGGAACAACGCCCACGTGGTGATCAGGCACGGTGCAAAGCCCTTCAAGAACGACCCGCGTCTGCTCCGCAAGCTCTTCGACGCCAAGGGACACTCCCGCGTCAAGGGAGTGGTGGCCGCGACGCCATTTCTCAAAGACGAGGTGATCCTGTCTGGCCCGAAGGCCCACTCCGGGGTCTACCTCAAGGGCATCGACCCTCGAAACTCCCTGTCGCACAAGCTGGTGGGCAACAACATCCGCATCGGCACCCTGGACAACCTGCTCCACCCTGAACGGCTACGCTACCTGGCCCCGTCCACCATCCCCCTGACCCTCACCCCACCTCCCGATCCGCCCCCTGGACCACAACCCCTACAACCCCCACGACCCTCAGGGATCAATGCCGAACCACCAGGACCCCCACGAACAAATACAGGACCACCGCGCCCCAGGCAGCGGCCGCTGCTGGCGCCAAAGATCGCCGAGGTCACCCAGGTCACCAAGGTCGCCAAGATTGATGGTGGCGACACCCTCGGGCAGGCGCCCGACCCGGCCACCGAGCTCCTCACGCCCCTGGAGCCACGCCTCCACCCCATGCAGCCCACGACGATCCATCCCCGGGTGCTACCGGGCATCATCATCGGCAAGGAGTTGGCCAAAACCCTGGGGCTGCACCTGGGGGATCAGGTGGATGTCATCTCCACCAAAACCCAGGACATCGTTGTCTCGGGGCCCATGCCGCGACTCAAGGCCTTTCGCGTGGCCGGGATCTTCTTCTCGGGGCACTACGAGTACGATCAGAAGTACGCCTACGTGACCCTGACCGAAGCGCAGAAGTTCCTCAACAAGGTCGGGCTGATCTCCGGGCTCGAGATCCACACCAACTCCCCGGACCGGGCGGAGATTGTGGCGAAGCGGCTCCGCACCGCCTTAGGTTCAAGCTCAACCTACGAGGTCCAGCCCTGGCAGCAGATCCACAAGGCGATCTTCTCGGCCCTGGAGCTGGAAAAAATCATCATGTTCATGGTGTTGGTCATCATCGTGCTCGTCGCCAGCTTCTCCATCGTGGCAAACCTGATCATGGTGGTCACCGAGAAGTCCGGAGAGATCGCGGTGCTCCGCTCCATGGGGGCCAAGGCCAGAAACGTCCTCACGGTCTTTTTGTTCGAGGGGTTCTATATCGGGATGATCGGCATGATCTTCGGTATCAGCGTCGGCGTCGCCCTGTCCCAGCTGGTTCGCGCCTATGGCTTGGCCCTGGATCCCGAGATCTACTATATCCAGAGCCTCCCCATCTCCGTGGATCCCTGGGAAGTCGCCGTGGTGGCCGGGTCCGTGCTCCTGATCAGCCTCCTGGCGGCGCTGTTTCCCGCTGTGAGCGCCATGCGCAAGACGCCCGTCCAGGGCCTCCGCTACAAGTAGTCTCCCGCAACCGTCCAGCGGCAATTTCTCAAAGGCTTTACACTCGACCCGACAACGGGATAAAATGGATGTGTCTGGGTATTTGCTGATGCTTGCGACTCGACAAGGAGTCCTCCACCCAATGTCTGGCCGTTTTCCAAAGAGTCTTCCCTGGTTGGCGCTGAGCTACGCTGCGCTGATGCTGACCGCCTGCGCCAGCGGCG
>JAOZUO010000014.1:53019-56270 GCA_029938605.1 Deltaproteobacteria bacterium
CCCTGGTTGGCGCTGAGCTACGCTGCGCTGATGCTGACCGCCTGCGCCAGCGGCGTGGCCAACCAGAGTGGCGACGCCGGGAGTTGCAATGACAACTCCGACTGCGATCCGGGCTACAACTGCGTGGGCAACGTGTGCGTCTCCTCCATTGACGGGGGCACCAACATCGACGCCAGCGCGACCTCCCCCAGGATCGTGGTGGTCCCGCAAACACTGGCTTTCTCCGAGGCGGTGCAGGGAAGCCCCGAGATTCAGACCATTACGATCACCAACGAGGGTGTGGAGACGCTGACGCTGACCGGAGTGACGCTCTCGGAGAACGACGCCACCGAGGAGTTCACCTTTGTCGGCCCAACGTCGGCGAACCTGGCCACCGGAGAGAGCGCCACCATCGACGTCACCCTCTCGCCCACCGATGACCTCCTTGACCTGGGCCAGATCACCATCCAGAGCAACGATCCGGCTTCCCCAGCGGTGAACGTCGAGCTGCTGTCGTCGTTCATCGGCACGCCGGATCTCACGATCTGCGTAGACACCGGGCAGCCCGCGCCGGGGGACTGCGAGGAGCCGCCCGTGGTGAACTTCGGCCAGGTGAGCTACGGCGCGTCGGCACAAAGCACCTTCTATGTCCGCAATGACGGAGACGGCAACAAGACCATCACCGTGGAAGACCTCTTCATCCAGACTGCCAGACCCTCCCACGAAGCACTGTACGCCATCGACCTGTTCACCATGGTGGAGACCCCGGCGGGCTCGGGCAACTGGCAGGAGACTCCCGCGACTACACCCTACATTCTCGTCTCCTCCAGTGGGGTCGTTCCCGACCCGGACGCGCTTTTCGGCCGGATCACCTTCACCGCCAACACCGACGGCTTCCTGATCCTGTCGGGGGACGTGTTGCAGATTATCACGACCGATACTGACAACGCCCAGCCCGCCTACACGACGATCCCCATCACCGGGACCATCGCCGGCTGCCCCCCGGGACTCTCGGACCTCAACGGGGATCCCACCGACGGCTGTGAATACGGTTGCATCGAGACCAATGGCGGCGTGGAGATGTGCGACGACAAGGACAACGACTGCGATGGAACCATCGATGACTACAGCGAGGGCTGCTACGACGGCGGCGACAGCGGATGCTCACCCGACGGCACCAACTGCCTCGGCATCTGCGAGGGGGGCCACCGCACCTGCACGAACGGTACATGGTCGGCCTGCGCGGAACAAGTCACCGGGGAAACGGAGCTCTGCGACGAGCTGGACAATGACTGCGACGGTACGGTGAACGACGGGCTCGACGAAGGCGGAAACACCTGCGCTTCCCCCCTTCCCGGGCCGACCCTGGCGGACACTTCGTGCAACACCGCGACCATCAACGGCAACATCACCGCGGGAGACAACGACTGGTACAGCGTCTCCTTCACGTCCGGCAGCAACTCCACGACCTTCCATGCCCGGTTGGAGTTCATCAGCCCCCCGGGCGGCGGCAACTTCCGTATGGAGGTGGTGCTCTCCAACTGCTCAACCGCCGTGGGCTGCGAGACCGGCTTTAACACCGGGATCACCCTGATGGACTGGGACATCGATTCGGCATCCATGGGCCGCTGCCAGAGCAACCAGAGCTGCTCCCACGCCATCGACGCCCGGGTACGCGTCTACAGTGTCGGCTCCTCCCAGTGCGAGACCTATACCATCCAAGCTTCAAACGGCTGCTAAGGGCCCGCTCGAAAATACGCTGCTACTGGCCGCTGATGCGCTCGAGCTCGTCGGCGCCGAAGATCCGGATCACGCCAAACTCCCCGTCGTCGCCCGGGTGAATACTCAGCTCCCACCGCCCGTACCCGCCGAATCGCCTCCGCCAACAAGGGCGACCCCGTCCGCTCCAGATCGTCGGCCGGCAGCGAACGCAGGATGGTCAGCTCCGGGCCGAGATCAGCCATCAGCCGATCGCACTCCCGCTGCACGCGCTTGGTGGCCGGCCCCTGGTCGAAGCACGCCGCCAGCACCTCGGGCAGGGACACCAGGCTCTCGAAGGCCAGGGCGGTGTCCGGGCACCGCCCCCGGCGGGCGATCCGCCAGATCCTCCACACGACTCAAAACGCCCACGGTCACCAGCTTGCCGCACTCGGGACAGCGGCCGCCATGCCCCCGGGTCTGGTCGGGCAACAGCCGCACGCCGCAACGCCGGCACCCGTCCAGGTGGTACTTACCCTCCTCCGGGAAAAACTCGAGGGTGCCCGCGAACCGGGCTGGATCGCCGCTGTGCAGCGTCTCGAAGACCGCGTCACAGGTGACCTCCGTCCGAAAACTAAAGGAGGTGAAACCGATACAACGTAATAAGACGTATTACAGCCCCAGAGCGGTGTGCGTTTTTCCGTATTGAAAGAAATATTGGGCCACCGTGACGGAAGGGGAGCAACAGCCCATTACGTTTGGTTGGCTCCGCTGGACGATATGGCCAAAGCGCTACAGGACTGGGCTGCCTACCTGGATCAACTTCGGTAACCGATCGTTTTTCGCCAGCGTCAGACCCTTGTCTTTCAGTAGCCGCTGCATTTCGCGCGCGGCTCTGCCTACTTGCTCGGACTCGCGAATACTCCGGAGCGCAGTAAGCAAGCACGGCATGGTCCGAGAGGGCTATCAACGCGATACTCCGCCTCCGATGCGTGTTGGCTCTGGGGCGCTGGAATGAAGTTTTTGCACCGCCCATATGCGACCGGGCCGGGCTCAGAAACCTGAGGCGATGACGTCACACATGGCACGATTTACTGGTAACAAATCGTTAAAAACCCGGACATTCTTGTCAACGCCGTTGCCATATTTAATCCGTCCGTTTTCATCTCACGCCTACACCAGGTATAGCGAGTGTCAAAGATCAATCCATCAGAAGCGGAGAACCCGTTGAAAGAACAAGCACTACCGAAACTGCATCCGCAAACCCGTGGACTGTTCCATACCTGACACCCAAACTAGGCACACAAGTTGCAAAGGACACTGGACCGAACAAACGCAAAGAGAAACCAGCCCCGTGACCGTTACGATTCTGACATAAGGCAACGTATGGACCCGAGCTTGAAATACATCCTGGACGTTGAACGGCTCTCCCACTTGGCGACCGACCTCCCACGGGAGGCGATCCGGGTGGCTACGCTCTTTGATGGCAAACGCAAGCTGTGGGAGGTGCTCCGAGACAGCCTCCTCACGAGCCGCATGACCATGTCGGTATTCGGGCGACTGCGGGAGTTGGA
>JAOZUO010000014.1:56370-72203 GCA_029938605.1 Deltaproteobacteria bacterium
CCCGTCCTGGAGGTGTCCGAGGTGGCGGACACGGTGGTGACCGCCATCCCCGCCCTGGAGGTGTCCGACGTGGCGAACACGGTGGTGACCGAGAACCCAGCCCCAGCCCCAGCCGCCGCCGCTACGGACGACTTCGACGAGGCGGACCACGCCTTCTTCGACAGCTACGAGCCCGAGGACCTGTCAGTGGACACCTTCTGGGATCTGGAGGAAAACCCTCGCAAGCAACGCGCCGCACGCACCCTGCAAAATCGTCTCAACAGGCGCCGCACCGGTGGCTGGCTCGCCTCCCTCCTGCTAACGTAAGGAAGCTGGCGCAGACCACGTCAGCCAGGCTGGCGTCACCGGCGTCGATGGCCGGGCTGCCTGCGTTCACGTGAAAATCTCCGCTTCCAGGATCCACCAGGTCGGGGTTAACCCTATGGTATCATAGGTCCCATGGGCACATCCTCCCAGGCTCCCCCAAAATGACGGACGCTCACCCCGCACATCAGGATCCGAGACACCGGGCGCTGACCGCGATCCCGGCCGCGATTGCCATGGCGTTGGTGCATGGGGTCGTGCTCCACAGAGAGTACCTGGACCTCGGTCGAGGCGCCGTGACCCTGGGGCTCGCCACGGGGCTCCTGTACTGGGCACTGACCTGGAAGATGGATCGTCTGGTGAAGGCCTGGGAGACCCGGTCCGGCGGGGTGGACCTGTGGGCTCGGCAGGCAGGGCTCGGGGTGATCCTGCGCATCTACCCGCTCCTTTTGTTGGTGCCGGAGTTCTACGACGCCACCCGCGCCGTGCACAATGAGCAGACGCGGAACTTCCTGGTGCTCCAGGGCCTGCCGGAGCTGCTGCTGTGCCACCTGACGATGGTGGTGAGCCTGGGCGCGCTCGGGGTGGCTCGACTGCGAATAGATCGACTCCGTGTGGCGGTGGCGCTGCTCGTGGCCGTGAACTTCGTGGGCTATTTCTTCCGCAACCAGGGGGAGTACAACGTCATCCACGTGGTGCGCCAGCTCCAGCAGTGGCACGACCTCCCGGGGCCCTGGCGACATAGAGTGCTCGTCCCGTGGGTGTTCGAGGGGCTGGCCGCCATGGGGCTCGTGTCCACCGAGAGCCTGTTCTCCGCGCTCTTCGTGGTTTCGATCCCCCTGGTGTTCTTCACGATCCTGATCCTGGCGGATCTGCTCGATCGGCAGGGCGAAGGGGGGTTCTGGCTGGCGGCGTTGTCTCCGCTCCTGTTGGTCTTCGGCTTCGACGTCATCTACGTGACGACGCTGCCCGAGGTACTGTTCGCGGCGCTGTTTCTGCGCTACGCCGTGGACCGAAGACTGGTGCCGTGCCTCGTGGTCCTGGCGCTGGGCGTCATGAATCGGGAGTCCTTCGTGATCTTCTCCCTCAGCTACCTCGTGCTCGCCTGGCAGGGCGAGAGGCGGCTGGACCGCCGGCTTCTATGGGAGGGGGTGGCCATCGCCGCGGTGGCCGGTGGGCTGCGGCTCATGACCTGGCTCGCTTTGGGACATCACAGGGTGGTCGAAATTCATCGAATGGAGAACCTCCGAAGCCTCTGGCACTACATCGAGGTCGTGCTGGGCATGCGCGATCATCCCAAGTCCCTGCTCCACCACAAAAACTTCGTGTACGCGGTCAACAAGCCGCTGATGGTCTTCGCGTCGTTACACCTGGCGGCCCTGTTTCTGGGCCGCCGCACCGGCCGATTCTGGCTCACCACCGTCGTCGTCTTCGCGCTGTACATGGTGCTCATTGTGCTATTCGGAAAGCTCAACGAGAGCCGCATGCTGTTTGTCACCCTGCCGCTGGTACTCCTCACGCTCCACGCTTCGCTTCGCAGCGCCGACGGTCACGACAAAAACTGAGTCGAGTACAGGCGCTACCAGCCACACTTGCGGATGGTGCGACGGGAGGAGCTGATGACGAGGCGGCTGGTGCTGGTCAGGCCTGCCTTGACGATTTTTTTGGTGGCGGGGGCACAGAAACCGCCGAGGGCTCCAAGGGCGGCGGCGCGGAGCTGCGGCAGGAGCTTGGTGGAAGCAGCTATGGTGAGGGACTTGAGGGCTCGCTTGTCGCGGATCTTGCCCAGGGCGACGGCCAGGTCGGCGGCGAGCACTTCGTTGCGGGAGTGGGGCTTACGCACCTGCTTGGCCAGGAGTCCGAGGAACTCGGCCATGTAGCGCACCCGACCGCGATCCCGCAGCTCTCCCAGGAGGCGGGCCGATAGGGCGCGCAGGGGCACCCACTCAGAATCCGACGTAAGGATGGAGTGAAGCAGCGGGCGAAGACCGCTCACCTTGCAGCGAAAGGCTGCGTTCACGGCGATGCGACGGACCTGCTTGTAGCGCCACCCCGTACGTTTTTTGGCCAGGGCCACCAGCGCCTTTGGACCCAGGCAGCGGGTGCCCAGCGCCTTGGTGGCGGCGATGCGCACCATGGGCCAGGGATCGGATTGGGCCAGGACCACTACAGGAGCGGCGGGCTGGCCGGCGATGCCCATGGCCCAGGCGGTCACCGCGGCCCTACGAACCCGCGGGTTCTTGTCCGTAAGCGCGCTTCGCACTGCCAAGCGGGCTGCTCCCTGTTTGAAGCGCCCCAACGCCCTAACCGCCTCCGCTCGGAGAATGGGATCCGTGGGGGTAGCGGTGATCGTCAGTAGGGACTTTACGAAGACCGGATCCGGGAGATCCCGCATGAGCTCGATGAGCCGGTACACCACCGCGAAGCGGGTGTCACCCGTGATCAGCGCCTGGGCAATGGCGACTGCGTCCGGCCTTAGGCTCCGGTGGCGCACCGCCATCATTCCCAGGAGCCGCACCAGATCCGCTCGAACGCGGGCAGGCTGGGAGGCCACACCCAGGGCGGCGAGCAGCGGCGCCTTGACCCGCGCAGGAGGCAAGAGCCTGAGCCCCGATACGATACGAGCGCGCTGGCGGTCCCTGCTCTTGCCCAGGACCGCCACGAGCGCCCGGGCGGCCCGGTCCGTGCCGATGCGCACCAGCGTGAGCACCAACATCTTCTGTAGGGACCCCGGAAGCCGCTGGCCCAGCAACGCGCCCAGGGCGGGTACAGCCGCGTCCTTGGCCCGCGCCAACGCGTCGAAGAGCTGCCGCCGGAGGGCCCCACGGGCCTCCCGGAGGCCGACGGCGATCTCCTTGACGGAGCCCAGCGGGTCCAGCTGCGCCAGGGCCCGAAGCACCACCTCCCGCTCCGCCGCCGACACCGTCTTGGGGAACGCCGCCCGCAGCTTGGGCGCCACCTCCCGCCCCATGCGCACGAGCATACGCACCGCCGTGAGCCGCTCGAGGCGCCCGCGCCCCGCGTCCCGGATGATGGTCTCGTGGGCGTTGCCAAAATCGATATCCGTGAAAACCGTAACCTCGGAGATGGCGGTGTCGCCAAACTTGTTCTGCCCCTTGTTGTACTCCGTCCCCGGGTACGCCTCCTTGAGCATGAGGGTCAGGCAGCTCGACCTCACCGGCTTGGGAAAGACCACCCAGTAGGCCGTGCCCGGGGCGGACTTGCCCGGATCCTGTGCAAAAGTGACCTCGTAGCGATGTTTGGGCCCGAAGAGCAGGTAGATGCGCTTGAGTCGGTTGTGTCGGGTCCACTGCGCCGCCGAGCCCGCGTGCCCCGGGATGATGCGCAGGGCCCGCACGCGGTATCCGGGGATCCCCGAGCCGCTGACGAACTCGCCCCGGCCCATGCCGGCCCACTCCTCCGCCCAGGCGGTCTGCGGGCGACCGTCGTGCAGCTCCGAGGGCGGGGTCACCCGGCTGGCCTGGCCCCCACAGCCCACCTGGCTGGAAGCCGCCGTGAACCGGAAGGGCGCCAGGGGCTTGGCTCGCACGCCGGTCGGAGCCTGCAAAGTAGCGGTGAGCTGCTCAATCCCCGCGCCCGCGCCTTTGGCCGAGGGCTTGGCCTTGGGAAGCGCGACGAACATCGGAACAAAGCGCTGACTCTTGAACAGGTAGCCCCGCCGTAGCCCCTGGGCGGGCACGCCGTCGCACCGCCACAGGCCGCGCATGTTCTGGTAGAGCACCACGGGTGCGCCTCGGCGGTTCGCCGGGTCCACCACCAGGTGGCGCGACCACTCCTTGTCCACGCCCTGGGCCCCCACGGAGCCGGCCCAGATCTTCACGAAGCGACGCCCCCGGAGCCACAGCGCGGCCTCGAGGGTCGCGGCCCCACGCACTCGAATATGCAGGACGCGGTAGCGTTTCTTGTACTGGGTGACCGTCACCAACCGGCCCCAGAGCGTGGCCCCCTTGGGCGTGGCGCCGACGATCTTGAAGCGCTGCGGGCGCCCCTTGCCGAGCCGCACGACCAAAGTGCCGTTCTTGATCAGGGTCACCCGCACCGACTGCCCCCGGGCCGCCTTGACGAGCAAGGTGGGCGCCTTGGGCACGGGAGGGGTTCGCCGGGGCGGCGTACGCTGGCGGGCCAAGCCGGGAGCCTGGGCTGCGAACACAATCACCAGACCGACTAAAAGAGCTCCGAATTTGCGCATGCGGAAGTTATAGCACAGGGCGCTGAAGGGTTTGACCCGGCCGCCACAGCAGCGGTATGAACGAAAGATGAGGATGAATTCCAGTTTGGCGGCAGTGTTTCTGGTGGCAGGGGCGTTGGGCTGCGCGACCTCCGGGTGCAAATCCAAACAGATGTCCCAGGGGCAGATTTGCAGCAAAGGCTGTGAGTTCCGGCTCGCTTGCATTGAAGAGCTGGAGCTGGACAAGGCCGTCACTGAGGCCAACCGCGCGATCACCCAGAAAAACCAGCGAAAGAAGCACGACGGTTTCTTGAAGTTCTGCGTGGACGCCTGCAACCAAGGCCCCTCAAAGGGCCGCATCCCAAAGCGAATGCGCGGCTACGCCGCCTGCGGTGTCAAAGCCAAGACCTGCGCAGCCTTCTTCAGGTGCGCCAGGGAGGTGGAGCAGGCCGGGAAACAAGCAAAACCAGGCAGCCAACGAAAATAGAGGCATCCCTCCCTGTCAGTAAAGATCATTTGACGAACGGGGCCTTTCGCCGTACTTGTTTTGGTCAATGGACCGCCGAAACGGACTCGATGACATCGATCGCACCCTCTTGGACCTGCTCCAGAGACAGGGTCGCATCACCAACGTGAAGCTCGCCAAAGAGGTGGGGCTCTCCCAGGCCAGCGCCTTGGAGCGGGTACGAAAGCTAGAAGAGCGCGGCTACATCGAGCGCTACGTAGCCCTGGTGAACGCCGAGCGGGTGGGTCGGGGTACGGTGGCCTGGGCTCTGGTGAGCCTCGCTTTCCACAAGGAGCAGTCCATCGACTCCTTCGTGGGGGCGCTGCAAGCCAACCAGGATGTGCTCGAGTGCTACCACGTCACCGGCGAGGAGGACTACCTGCTCAAGGTGTTGGTACCCGACATCAGCTCCTACCGGGATTTTCTGCTGGACCTGCTCTCCCAAGAGCTCGGCGTAGCCCAGGTCAAGTCCATGATGGTCTTAGACACCATCAAACGGGAGACCCGCGTTCCCATGGTCACCACCCAAACCGCCAAACCACCCAAACACCGCCTCCCCTCCAAGAGCTGATCCCTTACCTTTCCTCCTCCCGTCGTGCTCGTTGCAAATGGGGTCTGGCCCTGGTACCTTTTTTCGCTCGAAACCCCCGGAGCAACTCTTTCCCAGAGGATGGTATGAGCGAGCAGAAGCCCTTCGACCCGATCCCCCAACTGGCAGCAGAGCTACAGCTTCCCAAGGCCGGCGTTTTGGCGGTGCTCCAACTGTTTTCCGAAGGCGCCACCGTGCCCTTCATTGCCCGCTACCGCAAAGAGGTCACCGGCGACCTGGACGAGGTGCAGATCCGCGCCATCGAGGAGCGGCACGGCTACCTCAAGGATCTGTACGAGCGGCGGGAGACCATCCTTGAGTCCATCGCGTCGCAGGAGAAGCTCACCGACGAGCTCCGCGCGAAGATTCTGGCGTGCGAGACCAAAACCGCCCTGGAGGACCTCTATCTGCCCTTCAAGCCCAAGCGTCGGACCCGGGCCACCATCGCCCGGGAGAAAGGGCTCGAGCCCCTGGCCGAGCTGATGTGGGCCCAGCAGGCGGGTGCGTCGCCACTGGACGCCGCGGCTCCCTTCGTGGACGCTGAAAAGGGTGTGGATGATGTGGACGCCGCCCTGGCCGGCGCTCGGGACATCGTGGCCGAGCGGATGGTGGAGGATGCGGACGTGCGCCGGATCGTACGCGAGCTGTTTGCCAGTGAGGGCGTGCTTCGCTCCGACGTGGCGACGGATAAGAAGGGCCAGCGCACCAAGTTCGAGCAGTACTACGACTTTGACGAGCCCATTCGGGACATTCCGTCCCACCGCTTCCTGGCCGTGCGCCGCGGCGAGCGCGAGGAGGTCCTGCGCACGAAGATCACCGTGAACGCGGATCGCGCCCTCGCCAAAATCCAGCACCGGGTGGGGCTGGAAGCCTCGCCGTGGAGAGAGCAGGTCACCGACGCCATCGAGGACGGCTTCCGTCGGCTGCTGGCCCCCAGCGTGGAGAACGACGTACGGGTCAACCTCAAGCTGACCTCCGACAAAGAGGCCGTGGCGGTCTTCGCGAGCAACCTACGCAACCTGCTGCTATCGGCGCCCCTCGGGGAGAAGTCGGTCATCGGCATCGATCCCGGAATACGCACGGGCTGCAAGTGCGCCGCGGTGGACTCTACCGGCAAGTACCTGGACACGGTCACCATCTACCCCAGCCGAGGCGGTGAGGGCGAGGCCAAGGCGGCCACGACCCTGCTGTCCTTCCTCAAGCGGCACGATCCCCAATCCATCGCCGTGGGAAACGGCACCGCTGGTCGCGAGACCGAGGCCTTTGTGCGGCGCCTCCTAAAGGACAAGGGCCTCGAACAGATCCTCGTGGTGCTCGTCAGTGAGTCCGGCGCGAGCATCTACAGCGCCTCGGACATCGCCCGGCAGGAGTTTCCCGACCTGGATCTCACGATTCGGGGGGCCATCTCCATCGCCCGGCGCCTGCAGGATCCCTTGGCCGAGCTGGTGAAGATCGACCCCAAGTCCATCGGCGTGGGCCAGTACCAGCACGACGTGAATCAGCTCCTGCTCAAGCGCAAGCTGGAGGACGTCGTGGAGAGCTGCGTGAACCATGTGGGGGTTCAGCTCAACACCGCCAGCGCGCCTCTGTTGGCGCACGTAGCCGGCATCGGCGCCTCGGCGGCCCTGAAGATCGTCTCCCACCGGGAAGACCACGGCGCCTTCTCCACCCGAAAACAGCTCCTGAAGGTCTCTGGCGTGGGCCCGCGGACTTTCGAGCAGGCGGCGGGATTCCTCCGCATCCGCGGCGGTGACCACCCCCTGGACTCCTCGGCGGTACACCCTGAGCGGTACGATCTGGTGGAGCGCATCGCCCAGGACATGCAGGTGAAAATCTCCGACTTGATGGGCGACCCGAAGCTCGTGGAACGCATCAACATCGAGCGCTACGTGAGCAACGACGTGGGCGAGCCCACCCTGCGAGACATCGTCGACGAGCTGAAGAAGCCCGGCCGGGATCCCCGCGATGTGTTCGAGCCGCCAAAGTTCCGCGACGACGTGAACACCCTGGAGGATCTGAAGCAGGGCATGTCCCTCGAAGGAGTGGTGACCAATGTGACGCACTTCGGCGCCTTCGTGGACGTGGGCGTCAAGCAGGATGGGCTGGTGCACATCTCTCAGCTGGCGGACCGCTTCGTCAAGGATCCGAACGAGGTGGTGAAGGTGGGTGACAAGCTCCAGGTCCGGGTGCTCGAGGTGGACCAGGAGCGCAAGCGCATCTCCCTGACCTGCCGGTCGGAAAGCCCACCCCAGCGCCAACGTCCCAATGGTGACTCCGAGCGCGCGTCCGGCGGAAAACGCCCCCAGGGCCAGAGCGGACGCGGACGCCAGAGCCAGGGCGCAAGCAACTCGGGTGGCGGGTTCAGCAACAACCCCTTCGCCAACCTACTGAAAAAGTAGCAGGTCGCGAGTGACGCTCACCCCCCCCCAACCAATGGTCAAGAGTCTACTAGATAAACTGATTGGTCCGGGGGACACACCCGCACGATTTATCCGGCGGGCCCTCCACGTCGGTCTGCGCAAGGGGTTGCTCTTCCAACAGGGGATCCGCGGCGTGGGACGCCTGGCCCGACTGCTCCCCATCCAGCCGCTGGGACCGGGCATCATCCACTCCTTCAACGCAGCCAGCTTTGGAGACCGGGACTGTATCGTCGACGAGCACAGGACCCTGACCTACGACGAGGTTGACCGCCTCATCAACCGCCTGGTGCACTCCTTGCGGGAGTTGGGCGTCGAGCGCGGTCAGAAGCTCGTGATCATGTCCCCCAACAGTTGGCAATACCTGGTGGCTTTCTTCGCCGCCATCCGGGGCGGTTTCTCAGCGGTCCACGCGAGCTACCACCTCACCGCCGACGAGCTGGAGTACATCGTCACCCACGCTGACGCTCGGGTGGTGCTCTTCGCGCCGGACTGCGCGGAGGTGGCCCGCCAGGTGCAGAGGCGCCGCGCCAACGCCGAGGCCAACACCGACATCCTCTGGATCGCCACCGCGCCACTAACTGGCGACTCGGCCGACGACTCGGCCGGCGTGCGCCACCTCGACGAGATTCTGGCCGGCCAGCCCGAGACCTTTCCCACCGGCCAACGGCGACTGCGGGGCGCCCACAACGTGGTCTACACCTCGGGCACCACCGGCCGCCCCAAGGGCGCGGTGCGCAATATGAGCGACATGGGCCTCACCGAGGCCCTGTCCATTCTGGAGCGTCTGGCTTTCACCGCGGGGGAGCGGCATCTGGTGGTCTGCCCCCTGTACCACAGCGGCGCCCAGGTCTTCGCCACGCTGCACAGCGGCGTGGGCTCTACCCTCGTACTGGAATCAAAGTTCGATCCCGCCCAGACCCTGCGGGACCTGCGGGACCGGGAGATCGACTCGGTGTTTCTGGTGCCCACCATGATCCGGCAGATCCTGGACCTTCCGGCGCCCTTCCTCCACAGCCACCGCCCGCGCCTACGCTGCGTGATCTCCGGGGCCGCGCCCTTCCCCCACCCTCTGCGGGAGCGCGCCATCCGATACTTCGGCAACGTGGTGTACGACTTTTTCGGCACCACGGAGAACGGCTGGCTGACCCTCGTGGACTCAGCGGAGATGCTGGATCGGCCAACCACCGTGGGGCGAGCCATCTCCGGGGCCCAGATCGTCATCGTCGACGACGACGGCCACCCCCTGCCCCCCGGCGAGGTGGGACGCGTCACGGCGCTTTCGCACATGGTCATCGACGGCTACCACCAGGACGCTGAAGCCACCCGGGAGAGCCGGCTGGGCGCCGCACACATCTCCGGCGACCTGGGCTATCTCGACTCCGATGGGTATCTGTTCCTGGTGGGACGCTCGAGCGACCTGATCATCTCTGGCGGCGTCAACACGTACCCCGCGGAGATTGAGCAGGTGCTGGTCCTCCACCCCGCCGTGCGAGACGTGGCCGTGACGGGCCTGCCCGACGACACCTGGGGCGAGATCGTGGCGGCCTTCCTGGTGGGGCCCGGTCCAAAGGACATCCCGAATCTGGAGGCCTTCTGCCGCACGCAATTGGCCGGCTTCAAGGTCCCTCGGGTGTGGCATTTCCTAGAGGATCTGCCTCGAAACCCCACCGGCAAAGTGCTCAAACGACAGCTCCGGGAGCAGTACGGCGCAGACTGACCCGGCGCCCCAGGAGAAACCCATGGCCCAGACACGCCCACCGATCCTCGATCACCCCGGCTCTGGTCGCGCCATCATCGAGCCCGCGGATCTCCACAGCCGAAAAAAGCGCATCCCCCCGCGGGTCGTGCTGTGCTTTTTCCACGAGGTGCTCGAAAGGCTTGCCTCCCAGGGGAAGCTCACCCAGATCACCGAGATCCGTGGGGAGGGGCCCGCGATTCGGGTCTACGCCACAGGACGAGGACGTCACCGGGTCACCGTATGCTGGCCGGGGCTCACCGCGCCATACGCCGCCGCGGTACTCGAGGATCTCATCGCCCTGGGTGGGCGCGCGTTCATCGCCTGCGGCGGCGCCGGGGTGCTGGACCCAACGATTCAGGTGGGCTCGGTGATCCTGCCCAACGCCGCCCTGCGGGGAGAGGGGACGTCCTACAGCTACCAACAACGCGGTCGCTATAGCCGCCCCCACCCCGACGCGCTGCGCGCCCTACGCGCAGCCTGCCGGGAGGCGGACGAGCCCTATCGCGCGGGCAAAATCTGGACCACCGATGGGTTCTTTCGGGAGACCCCCGCGCTGATCCGCAAGCGAAGGGGACAGGGGTGCCTCGCGGTGGAAATGGAGGCCGCCGCCTTCTTCGCCGTGGCGCGCTATCGGGAGGTGGTCTTCGGCCAGCTCCTGTATGCCGGAGACGACGTAAGCGGTGACCAATGGAATCACCGGAGCTGGAACCGCCTGGGCCAGCGGCGGCGAGACCTCTTCGACCTCGCCCTGGCCGCCTGCCGGAAACTCTGAGGGCCCAGCGCCACCCGCGCTATTGCTTGATTCTTGGCTTGCTCTTGGCCTTCTGCTGACGCTTGAGATCGTCCGGAGACTTCGTGAAGTAGCGCTGGATCTCGTGGACCATGCGCCGCAACGCCCTTTTCACCCGAGGACGCTCGAACTTCTTGGACAGTACAATCGAGATCTTGAGGAAGTACCCGTACTCCACCTGGCTCCACCCCGGGTGGCCGGGCAGCTCTCGGAGCTGGACATACCCGGCCGCCGCCTGGAAGCTGCCGTCCACCATCTTCCAGTGACTGTATTTGCGCTTGTGGTCGTACCAGGTCTTGGTCTTCATGTAGGCGCCGTCGGGGTGTGTGAGCGCCATCTTGTTGAGCTCCCACCCGTCCCCCTTCTTGAGGAGGCTGCAGGAGGCGACCCCCTTGAGGGCCTTGGCCATCTCGCTGCACTTGCTCAGGGAAGTCCACGCATGATCCACTGACACATCCAGGTGGAACTTCGCCACCCACCCCGGTATTCCATCGGTCGAGGTACCGGGATCCAGCGTAACCATGCCCAGCTCCGGACGGGCCGCTTTGACGGTCTTGGGCTTGGGTTCGTAAAAAAGGTCGGAGATCGCGTCGTATGTGCGCCACACTCCAAACAGCACAACGATCCCGCCCACACCCATCCCCACCCACTTGAGCACCTTTTTCCACAACGGTCTGGCAACGACGGGTTTGCTCTGCGACATGTTCAGCTCCAGGTCCCGGAATATGACGCGCCTCGCGACGCTTGTGTAGCTCCAGCGCCATGGTAGAATTCCCGATTCCAACGGTCCACAAGGATCCCACGGCCCATGGCGGAGTAAACTCATGCTCGACGAAAAGCTGCTCACGCTCAACGAATCCTGGATGGAGCTACAGGCGTCCCTCGCGGGGGGGGCAAAAATCATGCTCTGCCTCCCCGACGACGACGCCCGAGCGACCATCGTAAAGGGCGCCACCGAGGCGTCAGCGAGCGTCACGACGGTCGAAACCGCCAACGATGCAGTCCAGGGACTGGAGCGGCAGGAGTTCGATCTGCTCATCGTGGCCGAGGATCCACCGGACATGCGCGCCCTGGACCTGGTGCGGTTCATTCGTGGGTTGCCTGTGACTCCCAAGGTCATCGTCCTGGCCCAGAGCCCGTCGCCGCGCAAGGTTTTGGACGCCATCGCGCTGGGCGTGGCGGACTACCTCCTGGAGCCCGAGCAGGCGCCCGCGGAGATCCTGGAACGCACTCGGCTCCACCTCGAGCGCCTCGACCGACGCAAGCTCCAACTGCGCATGGTCACCGACCTACGCCGCCTGCATCAGGAGACGCCCCCCGAGGAGCGGGGCATGTTGATCTTCACCCTCAAGCGCCAGCTCGATCAGTTCCGCCAGAACCTCGGGCCCATGAACCGGGTGCTCATCGTCGACGCGGACGCCATGGTGCGGCGGCAGCTAAGCGCGGCCCTGGGCGGCATGGGGCTCATGCCATCGGAGGCCCTGGGTGGCAACTCCGCCTTGGATCTGCTGGCGGCGGAGGGCTCGGACCTGGTCATCATCTCGGGGGACCTCCCGGACATCCAGACCGCGGACATGGTCGGCCGCATCAACGACATCACCGGGACCATCCCCGTAGTGCTACTGGCCGACCTGGACGAGATCGACCCGGCCCTGTCGGCTCTCCGCATGGGTTTCGCCGACTGCATCCGCAAGCCCATCGCCTCCCCAGACTACGCCGCCCACCGCGTGGCCAGGGTACTCAAGGATCGCCGCCGGGAGCTACTCGCCGACAACCTGATCCGAAGACTGTACCGACTCATGCGCACCGCCTCCGAGGCGCTGGCCCCGGACGCCACGTCTCAGGTGGAGCAGGTCTTCGACGACATGATCGTCGTCGAGCCCATGGAGGGCAACGACGCCGACACCCAGAAGCACCCCCGGGGAATCTCCGACGAGGCCCTCGCCGAGGCGGCCTCCTACCGGGAATCCCCCGAAGACGCCGTACGCCTCACCACCGGTGAGGTGGAGATCATCTCCGACCTCGACGATGGCCCGGACGTCACCAATGCTGACTTCCT
This sequence comes from Deltaproteobacteria bacterium, assembly GCA_029938605.1. GTDB lineage: Bacteria > Myxococcota_A > Polyangia > HGW-17 > JAJRWW01 > JAJRWW01. The sequence goes on from JAOZUO010000014.1 coordinate 68,964, forward strand.
GCCCGACACGGTCATCATCGAGTACATTGACGAGCTTCTGTTCACTTCCGGTGGCGAAGGTCAACCCCACTCGGGCATCATCGGCGCGGGCCAGCGACTCACACCACGGGTGGAGCGGTCCACCTTTGTGCGATATGGAACAACCGGCACCGAGGAAGCCTCCCTCGGCTACGCCCACGACCTCAGCCTGGGTGGCATGTTCATCCTGTCTGAGAACCCGCCTCCCGTGTCCACGGACCTTCAGATCGAGCTGCAGCTCCAAGACCAGGACAAGATCACGCGGGTGCGTATCCAGGGCCGCGTCATGTGGCACACCAACCCCGAGCGCCGCCCGCCCCAGGGCGATGGCTTCGGTGTACAGTTCACCGTGGTGGACCGCCAGGCCTCCGCCGCTATCCGCCGGGCCGTCACCGACTAGAACCTACGACTTGTCGTGGTCGTGGGCGTGCCCATGATCGTGCCCGTGCCCACGATCGTGCCCGTGCCCATGATCGTGCTCGTGCTCGTGCCCATGCCCATGATCGTGCCCGTGCTCGTGGGGACGTCCCATGAGGTGCTCCATCAGGTGTTGGGTACTCTCCTGGCCATCCAGATCATCCACCCACCCGTGATTGGCGTCCTCCTTGGAGTCCAGGAGGCGCAAATACGGCTTGATGTCCAACACCGGTGTCCCATCAAATGCATCGATGGGACCGATATGCAGCGTGGAGCCCTCCACCCGCAGAAGGCGAACAGCGCTCAAACCGATGGGGTTCGGGCGGTGGGGGTCGCGGCTGGCAAAGAGACCGACCTCCTTGCCGCGGGCCCAGGGCGGCTGGACCCGGAGCTCCGGCTCACCCGTCTGCCGATGACAGGCAAACAACACGTAGATGTACGCGAACTGCTCCAGATCCCCGAGCGCCTCGGCGTAGCGGTCCTCCAAAACCACCCGGAACCTCCCCTCCTCCACCTCCCGATCCACGGGTTGGTTGGGAGCCCGATCGCTATACGGGGTGTGAATGGTACCGATGGAACGATAGCTGAAATCCGTCGCGGTCTCGGTCTCACTTGACTTGGGCATGGCTGGCCTCTCCTTCTGCGTAGGCGCAACAGCACCCAATCCGTATATAGCGCCTTTGGGGGTCGACGTTAAGAGGCCCGGCGCAAAACCGTTCCGCCACCGTGGTTCGTTTGCCCGACGGTTCATCTGTGGCATAGTGGGCGCTCGCAACAGCGGACCCTCGCAACAGCGGACCCAATCGGGAGGTGCATGATGTCAGGTAAATCCCCAGAACTCTTCGTGGTGCTCATGGCCGGCGGCTCGGGCACTCGCCTTTGGCCCCTGTCCACCAGCGACCACCCCAAGCAACTGCTGGCCCTCACCGGCGAGCGGTCTCTCATTCAGCTCACGGTGGACCGCACCACGGCCCTGGCTCCTCCCGAGCGGATCCTGATCCTGACCAACGCCAAATATGTGGACGCCATCCGGGAGCAGCTCCCCGAAGTGCCGCCCGAGAACGTCGTGGCCGAACCCGTGGCCCGGGACACCTCTGGCGCCGTGGCCCTGGCGGCGGTCATCGGCCGAGCGCGGTTCGGCGGGAGCGTCATGGTGGTGCTGCCCGCGGATCACGTCATCGAGCCCGTGGAGTCCTTTCACGCCGCCCTCCGCAGCGCCGCGGTGGGCGCCCACGGAAGTGAGGCGCTGTACACCTTTGGCATCACCCCCACCTACCCGGCGACAGGCTACGGCTACCTCGAACGGGGCGATTCCGTGCAGGTGGACGATGCCTCCGGGCACCACAAGCTCAAGCGCTTCTGCGAGAAGCCCGACCTGGCCACGGCCCAGGAGTTCGTGGACTCGGGGCGGTTCGCTTGGAACAGTGGCATGTTCGCCTGGGACGTGGATGTCATCTGGCGCAATATCGAGCTCCACCTGCCCGACCACGCCCGGATCATGGATCCGCTGGTGGAGAAGGTGGGCGCGCCGGACTGGGAGACCGCCCTGGCCGCGGCCTTCGAGAAGCTGCCCAAGATCTCCATCGACTTCGGCGTCATGGAGAAGGCCGAGGATGTCCGCATGGTGGAGACGGACTTCCGCTGGTACGACGTGGGCGGCTGGCCGGCTCTGCGGGACTTTCTCCCCGTGGACGACGATGGCAACCACCACCGTGGCGACGTGGAGTGCATCGACGCCGAGAACAACCTCGTCTTCTGCGAGGATCCGAACGACGCCGTGGCGCTAGTGGGCGTAAAGGGGCTCGTGGTAGTGCGCGCCGGCGACAAGACCCTCATCATGGACGAGTCTCGAGCCCAGGAAGTCAAAGAGCTCGCCAACCGCTTCGCCAAGAAGGAGTCCTCCAAATGACCGACCAGACGACAGCGAAATCGCTGGCCTGCTTCAAGGCCTACGACGTTCGGGGCCGGGTACCCGACGAGCTGAACGAGGAGCTCACCTACAAGATCGGTCGCGCCTACGCTGAGCAGCTCCAGGCCAAGACCGTGGTGGTGGGACGGGACATACGCCTGTCCAGCAAGGGGTTCGTCGACGCCCTTACCAGGGGCCTCACCGACGCCGGTGTACGGGTACTCGACATCGGCCTGTGCGGCACCGAGCTCATCTACTTCGCCACCAGCCACCTGTCCACGGACGGCGGCATCATGGTCACCGCCAGTCACAACCCCATGGACTACAACGGCCTCAAGTTCGTGGCCCGGGACTCGATACCCCTGTCCGGTGAGTCCGGGCTACCCGATCTGGAGCAGCGCTGCATCACGGGGAACCTGGGAGAGAAGCGGGGGGGAGGCTCCGTCGAGGAGGTGGACGTGGCCGAGGCCTACGTGGACCACCTGCTCGGCTACATACACGTCGACGAGCTGCAGCCCCTGAAGGTCGTCACCGATCCCGGCAATGGCTGCGCCGGCCCGTGGATCGACCTGTTGGCGCCGAAGCTGCCCTACGAGCTCACACGCATTTGCCACGAGCCCGACGGGAACTTTCCCAACGGCATCCCCAATCCCATGCTCGTCGAGAACCGCGCCCGTACCACCGAGGCCGTGCTCACCAACAAGGCGGCCGTGGGCATCGCCTGGGACGGCGACTTCGACCGCTGCTTCTTCTTCGATGAGCAGGGGCGGTTCGTGGAGGGGTACTACGTGGTGGGCCTGCTGGCCGAGGCCACCTTGAAAAAGCATCCAGGGGCGAAAATCATCCACGATCCGCGCCTGACGTGGAATACCCGGGAGATGGTCACCGCCGCGGGG
>JAOZUO010000352.1 GCA_029938605.1 Deltaproteobacteria bacterium
CTTAGGGCCCTGGTCAAAATAAACTTGTCAAGCTGGGGCACGAGGCGCCCGGCTGGCAAGGCGCCAGAAGGGCGCATATCGGGAATATGAAACCGCCTGGCAACGAAGCCAGCCGGGATGGATCGGGTCTCAGGTGGCAAGTTTATTATGATCAGTGCCCTTAGTGGGTGTTGGTGCCGGTGGACCAGTCGGTCTGGTTGAAGACCGGGTAGACGCCCGTGAAGGCGGCGCGGATATACGCCTGGCCGGAGCTGATGTCGCCCATGGCCGAGGGTGAGAAGACCAGGGGGCTCGGCAGGGCGGGCGGGGTCCCCCCGAACTGCAGGGCGTCCACCACGTTGGAGGTCACGGTGCATGGTCCCTCGCACAGCAGCACGAAGCCATCGTCATCGGAGACCCAGCTAATGTTGTAGCCAAGGTTGATATCGGTTCCTGTGCCGAGACTGCTCTCCACCAGGTAGACCACCTCACCGGGCTGCAGGATCTGGGACGGCAACGGGATAGAGGACGAAAGGGATCCGTCGTTGGTCATCACCTCCAGCCCCTCGATGTCCGTGGGGCACACCGAGAGGTTGATGATGGCAATGTAGTCGGGATCTTCGTGGGAGGCCTCCTGGATCCGGATGGCCTGGCCGAGGGGCAGACACAGCATGTCCCCGCAGCCCGAGACGTCGAATTTACAGCCGGCCGTACAGCCGAGGGTGCCGCCGTCGTAGTTCAGGCTGTCACAGGTCTGGCCGTCGTAGTTGGTCCCGTCGCACTCCTCTCCGCACAGTCCCCCGTCCACGGTACCGTCACCGCAGATGGGGCCCGTTCCGGTGCATTGAACCGTGTCGAACTCACACCACTGGGCGCACGCCAGGGTGCCACCGTCATAGCAGAGGTCCTCGCAGGTGACGCTGTTGAGGTTTCCGCCATCGCACTGCTCAAAGCCCGACAGCGTGCTATCGCCGCAGTCAGGGCAACAGTCCTCCACGCAAAGGCGGCAGGTCTCACCGTTCACCGTGTCACAGATGTCGTCACCGCACAAAAACTCCCAGAGGCAAGCCGAGGAGCAGGCGTCGCCGTTGTCGCTGTTGCCGTCGTCACACTCCTCGTCGGTCTCCAAGATGGAGTTGCCGCACGTCGCCACTCCATCCTCGTCCTCACACCCGGAGTTGCAGCCGTCGCCGTCCTCGTTGTTTCCGTCGTCACACGTCTCGTCGTCGTAGGGCGGCGAGTCCGGCTCACTCTCGGACCAGATATCCAGCACACCGTCACCACAGTAGGGACAGCAGTCCGCCGGACATTTCACGCAGGTCTCCGCGTTGGCCACATCGCACATTCCGTCGCCACACACGAACTCCTGCATACAGCGGTTCGTGCATCCGTCGCCGGAGACCACGTTGTCGTCGTCGCACTCCTCCCCGGGATCCACCACGCCGTCACCGCAGCCGGACTCCAGTTGGCACTCGGAATCGCAGCCGTCACCATCGGTGATATTTCCGTCGTCGCAGTCCTCGGGCACCTCCATGAAGCCGTTGCCGCAGGTCGGCGCACCGCTCTCATCGACGCAGGTCTCGCTGCAGCCGTCTCCAGAGACGATGTTGTCGTCGTCGCACTCCTCGCCGTAGTCCAGAAGGCCGTTGCCGCAGCCCACCTCCAACTGGCAAAAGGAGTTACACCCATCTCCGCCCGCATCGTTGCCGTCGTCACACTCCTCGCCCACCTGCACCAGGCCGTTGCCGCAGAACGCCTCGCTCAGACAGTTTGCGCTGCAGCCGTCCCCCGAGACGAGGTTACCATCGTCGCACTGCTCGCCCTCGTCCAGGACAAGATCGCCGCACTTGTTGGCCCCGTCGTCGTCGCTACATCCAGCAGTCAGCGCCAGCGGGCACATCAGGATACCGACGAACGCCCAGCCACTGGCGAAAAGCACGGATTTTCTCATGGACTAACCTCCCTCAGGTACTACCGGGCGTCAGATGGAAAATCGCCCCTCCAACCATTCATACCACGGGCCATCTGGGTAACACACCCGTTTGCCTCTGAGGACCCAGGGACAACATTGTCCAGCAACCTGACTCGCTTTCTGCCGTATCCCGAGCAAACGCTGCTGCAAACAGCCCGGCGGAGTGTGCCAGAACACCAACTGGGAACACGCCACCTGGGCCGTCATCGGCTTCGAGATTTCGGATCCGCACAGGTTCCGCTACCGATTCCGGCAAAAGGGGCGGGACCAAAACGCCATGTTCACGGCGGGAGCCTATGCGGATCTGGACTGCGACAACAAGCGGTCCACCTACGAGCGAACGGGCACCGTGGATGCACAGGGTCGCGTGGTGGGCTCGACGGCCATCTTCATCGACCAGGGCGACGAGTAGCCCGGCTCCGTCACGGCTTTCGGCTGCGCCCGTCTTTTCCAGGGGCGTCTATCTGATGGCGTCTGATCTTGCGGTAGAGGGTGCTCGGGTCGATGCCGAGGTCCCTGGCGGCGAGCGCACGGTTGCCCTCGTGCTTCCGTAGCGCCTCGAGGATCAACACCCTCTCCACGGCTTTTAGGTTCATCCCGCTCTTGCCGCTTGCGAGGTCACCGATGGGCTTTTTTCGCAGCTCCGGCGGCAGGTGCCGAGCTTGGATCGTGGTGTCGCGACTGAGTGCGAAGGCGTGCTCC
>JAOZUO010000015.1 GCA_029938605.1 Deltaproteobacteria bacterium
CGGTTCCGAAGGCTATTGGCAGGACTTTTGGAGCTCGGCGGAGATCTCTTCTGCGTGGGCGTTGATCTCGGGGCGGGAGGGGCCTTCGACCATGACGCGGACCTTCTTTTCGGTGCCGGAGTAGCGGACCAGGACGCGGCCGTCGGTGCCGAGCTTGCTCTCGACGGACTTGATGACCGATAGGACGTTGGGCATCTCCTCCAGGGGGATTTTGGCCTCCACGGGGAGGTTCTTCAGGACCTGGGGGTAGCGGGTCATGGCCTTTCTCAGCTCGGAGAGGGGGCGGCCCTCGCGCTTCATGATGGCCAGGATCTGGAGGGTGGCGATGATGCCGTCGCCGGTGGTCATGTGATCCAGGAAGATCAAGTGACCGGACTGTTCGCCGCCGAGGTTGTAGCGGCCGTTCCGCATGGCCTTGACCACGTAGCGGTCGCCCACCTGGGTGCGTACCAAGCGGCCGCCGGCGGCCTCCATGGCGCGCTCGAGACCGATGTTGCTCATGACGGTGGTGACGAGGGTGTCGTGGGCGAGAGTTCCGGCGGAGATCATGCGGGTGGCGCAGACGGCCATGATCTCGTCGCCGTCCACGACGTTGCCATGCTCGTCGGAGCAGATGACGCGGTCGGCGTCACCGTCCAAGGCGATGCCGAGGTCGGCCCGGTAGATCTTTACGGCCTCGCACATGGACTCGGGGTGCAGCGCGCCGGTGTTGTGGTTGATGTTGCGGCCGTCGGGTTCGTCGCCCAGGGTGAAGACTTCGGCGCCCAGCTCCCTGAAGACCAGCGGAGCCACCTTGTAGGCCGCCCCATTTGCGGTGTCTATCACCAACCGCGTCCCCTCGAGGGTCTGGTCGGTGGGGAAGGATTGCTTGCAGAAGGCCACGTAGCGGCCGATGGCATCGTCGATGCGGCGCGCCCGGCCCACGGCGTTCGCGGCGGGGCGGAATTCGATCAGCTCGTCGGACTGCATGAGCGCTTCGATCTCCGTCTCCTGCTCGTCGGGGAGCTTGAACCCGTCAGCGGCGAAGATCTTGATGCCGTTGTCGGTGAAGACGTTGTGGCTGGCGCTGATGACCAGGCCTGCGTCGGCCCGCATGGACGAGGTAATGTGGGCGATGCCCGGGGTGGGCAAGGGGCCGACGATCATGACGTCGGCGCCCATGGACATGATGCCGGCTGCCAGCGCGTTCTCGAACATGTAGCACGACAGCCGCGTGTCCTTGCCGATGACGATGCGCCCGGAGCGGCCGGCCCGCCGGGAGAACATCAGCGCCACGGCCTGCCCCAGCCGAGTGGCCGTCTCCACGGTCATGGGCTCTACATTTGCGACCCCGCGGATGCCGTCGGTGCCAAATATCTTACGCATGGGGTTGTTCCAACCTATTCTTTGCCCAGCATGTTCAGGATCCGCTCGGGGATCAGGGGTATGGTGGTTACCGGGCGTCCCAGGGCGGCGGCTACGGCGTTGGCGATGGCGGCGGCGCCGGGGATGAAAGAGGGCTCGCCTATGCCCCGGGCGCCGAAGGGGCCCAGGGGCTCAGGGTCTTCGAGGAACACCATGTTCACGGTCGGCGCGTCCACGGCGGTGGGGATGAGATAGTCGGCGAAGCTCGGGTTCATGAGCTTGCCCTCTTGCAAAGACAGGTTCTCCATGCAGGCCCAGCCCATGGCTTGGACGGCGCCGCCCTCCACCTGCCCCTCGATGGCGGTGGCGTGGATGACGCGTCCCACGTCGTGAATGGCCGTGATGGACAGGACCTCGAGCTTACCGGTCCAGGTGTCCACCCGCACCCGGGTGGCGTGGGCGCCGAAACTGTAGAACATGTACGCCTGGCCCTGGCCGGTCTCGGCGTCGTAGTCCCGGGGCTTGCTGCGGTACCAGCCCACGGCGGCCGGATTTTCGCGTCGGGCGTGCAGCAGGGCAGCCACCTCCTCGAAGGCGACCCGGCGTTTGGTGTCGGGAGACTCGAAGCCCCCCTCTACCACGACGAGGGCGTCCGGATCCGGTGCGTCGAGCAGCTCGGCGGCCAGGGGGAGCAGACGGGCCTGGAGCTGATCGGCTGCGTCGCAGATGGCCCGGCCGCCCACCAGGGTGGCGCGGGAGGCCACCGTGGGACCGGAGTCCGCGACCATATCTGTGTCCACCTCGGTGATCCGGATCCGTTCTTCGTCCGCGCCCAGGGCGGTGGCGGCGATGGCCCGGGCCGCGGTCAGCGCGCCCTGGCCCATCTCCGTGACGCCGATGGCCACCGACACCGAGCCGTCCGCCTGTACCTGGACCAGCGCGCCGCCCCGGTCCAGGGGCTGGCCGCCGTGGTGCAGGTTGGCACCGTAGATGAATACCGAGATGCCGGTGCCCTGGCGATAGCGTTCGTCGTCTTCCACCAGGCTCGCGGCCGGGCTTGCGGCGGGGCCGTGGACGTCCGCCGTGACCCCACTGTCGGTCATGACCTCACTGTCGGTCATGACCTCACTGTCGGTCATGACCTCACTGTCGGCCAGGGCGTCGAGCACCGCGCCCAGACGCTCGGTCTGCGCGATGGTCTCGCCCGTGGACCACAGGGGGCGGTCCGGAGTCAGCGCGTTCAGGCGCCGCACCTGTAGGGGGGGGAGGCCCACCTGCCGGGCCAGGCGGTCCATCTGACACTCATGGACCACGGTGACCTGCGGGGCGCCGAAGCCGCGGAAGGGGCCGCCAAAGAGGTTGTTGGTGCGCACCACCTGGGTACGGATGCGAACGTTGTCCACCGCGTAGGGCCCCACCAACGAGGTGTTGGCGCGCTCTGACACCACCGTGGACATGCCCACATAGGCACCCGCGTCCACGATGACCTCGGCGTCCACGCCCAGGATGCATCCCGAGGAGTCAGCGTAGAGCTTGTGGTGGACGGTCATGCTGTGCCGCTTGGTGGAGGCCTGGAAGTCGAGCTCACGCGGCAGGAGCAACCGCACGGGGCGTCTGGTGCGCTGGGCCAGCAGCGCCGCGCAGGCGGCGATCTCGTTGGGGTAGTCCTCCTTGCCCCCGAAGCCTCCGCCGGTGGGCGTCTGCAGGACGCGGACTTCGGCCAGGGGCAGATCGAGCACCTTGGCCACGGCGCTTCGCACGTAGAAAGGGCACTGGGTGGAAGAGTACAGCCACATGCCGCCCGTGGGAGCAGGCACGGCGAGGCAGCCCTGGGGCTCGAGGTAGGCGTGCTCCTGGCCGCCGATGCGGTAGGTCTCCTCAATGACCACCTCGGCGGTGTCGAGGGCCGATGACAGGTCGCCGCGATCCACGGAGAAGGTCCTGATGAGGTTGCCGTCGGGGTGAACCTGGGGGGCGTCTGCGTCCAGGGCGTGCTCGGCATCGTAGACGCCGGGCAGGGGCTCTGTCTCCAGCGCCACGGCCTCCAGTCCCGCCTGACAGGCCGCGGGGGTCTCGGCCACTACCAGGGCCAGCCGCTCGCCCACCATGCGGATCTCCGTCTCCACGAGGAGGGGCTGGTCGTCGAAGATGATGCCGATCCGGTTTTTGTCGCCCAGGTCGGCGGCGGTCACCACCGCCAACACGCCCTCCACCTGCCGGGCGGCGGCTACGTCCAGCCGGAGGATGCGCGCCGGTGCCTGGTCACTGGCCAGGATCGCCGCGTGAAGCATGCCCGGGGGGTGTATGTCGCCCACGTAGGGCTGCTTTCCCTGGACCTTGGCAGCCGCGTCGGGCCGAATGGACCGTCCACCCACGCCGCTCATGGCTGCTCCTTTGAATGGTCAGAGGTCGCCTGCGCGTCGGGTGCGGCGGCGCCGACCTTCCGGACGGCGTCCACGACCTTTTTGTAGCCCGTGCAGCGGCAGATGTTTCCCGCCAGGGCCGTGCGGACGACCTCGTCGGTGAGCTCTTTATCGCTATCCACCAACGCCCGGGCGCTCATGACGAGCCCGGGGGTGCAGTAGCCGCACTGCACCGCCCCCTCTTCCACGAAGGCCTGCTGGACAGGATCCAGCCCCCCGGCGCCGTCGCCGAGTCCCTCCACCGTAGTGACCTGACGCTCCGCCGCTGAGCCGAGCACCATGAGGCAGCTACAGATGGGGGCGCCGTCCACCAGCACCGTACAGGCGCCGCACTCCCCGCCGCCGCAGCCCTCCTTGGCGCCGGTGAGACCCAGCTCGTTGCGTAGGAAGTCCAGCAGTCGCATGGTGGGAGAGGCGTCGGTGACATGCACCGTGCCGTTGACCGTGATTCTTATCTTTATAGCGGGCGCGCTCATGACTTCATGCACTCCAGCAGGTGCTCGCGCACCAGGGCCGCCACCAGCCGGCGGCGGTACTCGCCTGTGGCCCGGTGGTCGTCGATGGGTTGGGCCTGGGCCGCTGCTGCCGCCGCCGCGGTGCGGCAGAGCTCCTCGGTGAGGGGCTCGCCATGTACCAGCGCCTCGGCCCGGCTCGGCCTCAAGCAGGTGGGGCCCACGGCGGCCAGAGCCAGGCGGCACTGTTGCACCACGCCGTCGGTGATCTGCGTCACGCCTGCCACGGCGGTCAGACTGCACACCAGGGCGTTGCGACCGCCCACCTTGTTAAAGGACTGATGGGCCGCGGTGTCGTCCGGGAGCAGGGGGATGGAGAAGGCCTCCAGCAGCTCCCCGGGCGCCAGGGCCGTTGTGCCGGGCCCGCGCAAAAACTCCCCGATGGGGAGGGAGCGGACGCCGCCCACCGAGCGGAGCATCACCCGGGCCTCAAGCGCCACCAGCGCACAGGCGGTGTCCGCCGCGGGCGAGGCGTTGCAGACGTTGCCGCCCACGGTGGCCATGTTCTGGATCTGGGCGGCTCCCACCTTGGACGCGGCCTGCGCCAGGGCCGGGAGCTGTCGGACCACCACGGCGTCACCCAGGAGCTGGGTCATGGTGCACATGGCGCCGATGACGACGGCGTCCCCGGTGGGATGGATGGTGTCGAGGCCGATACGTCCGATGTCCACCAGGACACTGGGCTTCATGTGTCCGACGCGCATGCGGACCAGCAGGTCGGTGCCGCCCCCCAGGGGGCGCGCGCCGGCTCCTTCGCCCGAAAGGATCGTCAGGGCCTCGGTGATTTTCTTGGGCCGATAGTATCTGGGTTCATTCATCGGGTGTGACGCTAGCACAAAGAAGAAGTCGCCTCAATTCGATGATACACTTAGGACCATGGACATCCTCCTGTACGTAGTCCTGGGCATCGGTGTTTTGTGGTTCACCTTCCGGTTCGTGTGGTTCATTCGCAAGCGCGTGATCCTGCGGTGGGCGGGGCGTGTCCGCAACATGCGGTGCCCGGCCTGCAAATCCAAGCGGCTGGACGACTTCAGCGATGCGGATAGCGGCATGTGCCTATCCTGCGGTCACGTCTGGGGCGTGGATGGTCCTGATTCCTGAATAGCGCGGAGGGGTGGCCCCGGCGCCAGCGGGGAACGTATGCGATCAAATGGGTGTCGTAGGACGGTCTTGCCGCGGCCTAGGGAGTGCTGTTACGTTCGGCGGGTTCGGTGCCCTTGCGCGCCGTTGGACTGCTGACATAGACGTGGAGTCAACCTATGGATCAATACGCTGTGCTCACCGCTGTGGGGCCCGACCGGCCCGGGTTGGTGGATGTCATCTCCAAGTTCATTCTCGACGCCGGGTGTAACATTGAGGACAGCCGCATGGCCGTGTTGGGCGGCGAGTGCGCCATGGTGATCCTCGTGGCGGGCGACGTCGACGGGGTCTCGGCGGTGGTCGACGGCGTCGAGGCCGCGGGGACCGCCGCGGGGCTCGTCGTGGGGATCAAGCGCACCGGCCCTCCCGGCGAGGGGGTCAGCGCCGGGGCCATCCCCTATCGGGTGAGCGCCTACTCCATGGATCACCCGGGCATCGTGCAGCAGGTGACCCACTTCCTGGGTGAGCTCGGCATTAACGTGCGGGCGCTCGACACCCATGTGACGTCCGCGCCGATCACCGGGCAGCCGCTGTTCTCCCTCAATGCCGTCATCGACGTGCCCTCCGGCCAGAGCGTCAGGGAGTTGCGTCGGGGGTTGGAGGAGATCGGAGCCGTGGAGAATGTCGATATCGAGGTCAAGCCCGCTGGTTAGGGCCCACCGGTTAGGATGGTTCATTTCCCGAACCCGATGTCTGCGAGAGGTACACGATGAGTGACGTTTTTCGAGAGGTGGCGCGGCTGCGCGACGCAGGTGAGCGGGGCGTGTTGGTAGTGGTGGTGGAGTCGGTGGGTTCCACCCCGGCCAAGGCCGGAGCGCGTATGATCGTGCGGTCCGATGGCACCACCTTCGGCACCGTGGGCGGCGGCGCCCTGGAACACCACGCCATCGGGCTCGCTCCCCAGGTGTTGGCCGACGGTGTCCCCCGGTTGTTGCCGCTACACCTGGCCAACGATCTTGCCATGAGCTGCGGCGGTCAGACCACGCTCTTTGTCGAGCCCTTCGGTGCTGGATCCCGGCTCTACCTCTTTGGCGCGGGGCACATCGCGGTGCAGGTTTGTGAGATGGCGGCGCGTTGCGGTTTCACCGTGGTGGTGTGCGACGAGCGGGAGGAGCTTTGCAACCCCACGCGCTTTCCGCGCGCGGCGCGGCTGTACGGGTCGACGGAGGCTGCCGGGCTGGAGGAGCTCGGGATCCGGGATCACCTGGACCAGGCCTACGTGGTGGTGGTCACCCATACCCACGAGCGGGACTTCCGGCTCGTGCGGGCCATCGCCCCCATGGGGCCGGTCTATATGGGCATGATCGGGTCCAAGCGGAAGCGTCGTACCCTCGACAAGTACCTCGCCGATGCGGGGCTCGATCCGTCGCTGGGCGAGGCGGTGCGTTGCCCGGCGGGGTTGGGCCTGGGGGGCGACAGCCCGGCCGAGATCGCCCTGGATATCACCGCGGAGCTGGTGTCCGTCCGATCCGCACGGAGCGCTGCGCTCTCTGCGCTCTCTGCGCCCGCTGCGCCCTCTGCGCCCTCTGCGCCTGCTGCCAAACCGGTTGTTCCAACCGACAGCGATCCGGCGAAAAATGGCTGAGCCGACCCACATCGGGGCGCTGATTCCGGCGGCGGGACGTTCTCGTCGTATGGGGCGGGCCAAGCCGCTTCTGCCCCTCGGCGATTCTGACTTTGTCGGTTGTATTCTGGGGACCCTGCGGCGCCACGCTCCGGGGGTCGCGCCGGTGGTGGTGATCCACCGGGAGGGGGACCGGGCGTTGGCGGCACGGCTCGAAGCGCTGGGTGAGGCGCTGGGCGAGGCGAATGTCGGGGTGGCCACGATAGACGATGGCCCGGGAGATATGCTGCGGTCGCTGCGCGCCGGCGTGGGGCTGCTCGGTGACGCGGTGGGCGCTCTGGTGTGGCCCGTGGACGTCCCGGTAGTGTTGGGCGCCACGGTAGCGAAGGTGCTTGGTGCGGCCTTCGGGCGGCCGGATCGCGTGGTGATGCCGCTCACGGGTGGGCGGACCGGGCACCCGACGTATGTGCCGCGCACCCTGCTCGAGCCCGGGGCAGATGCCGGGGTAGCCGCGGACGCACCCCCGGGTTTGCGGGGCGTCCTGGCTTCGGCGAACAAACCCAGAATCGAGGTAGTGGTCGAAGATCGTTTCAGTCTTTTGAATGTGAACACACCCGAGGACTACGATCTGATCCAAGGATGGTTGCTTCAGGACGGTCCTACGTTATGATTGATTAGAGAGAGGGTTACGCTTAGAGCTCCGGTTTAATGGACTACGTCGTGATTTATATATTGTTGGCGCTGGCCCTGGCGGCTTTCGTGCTGGCGCTTGGGCTCTGGTGGCGGGGTCGGCGGATTCATCGGAATGAGGCGGCCGCGGCTGATCTTACACCCCTGTCGGCCGAGAACTTGCGGCAGCTCCGCTCTCGTCTTCGCACCGTGGCCAACCATCTGCCGCGCCAGCGGGCGCTGACCTACTGCGACTTTCCCGCCATTGACGCGGCCGCCACCATCGAGGCCTGGCTCCTGCAGCAGAGGCCCGAGAACGCTCGCGCCGCGGCGACCATCGCCCTGCGCTCGGATCCCCGGAACTGGCGGGTTCGCCTCCATCTGGCGCGCACACTGTTTTACTGCGAGGAGATGGAGGCAGCGGCTCGGGAGCTGGTGCGGGCCCGTTTGCTGGGGGACAACTCTCCGGCGCAGGACTATCTCGAGGCCAGGATCCGCCTCGCCGCGACGGAGATTGCGTGTTCCCGGGATCAAACCGCCGCCGACGATCTGGCCTTTCGGCTGCGCAACGAGTCCGCCGAGGCCCTGGAGATGCTCCTGGACGTGGTGGAGCGGGACCCGGCCTTCGGGGACGCCGCCTACCACGCCGGGCGCCTGGCCATTCGCATCGGCTTGGAGCAGGAGGGCCGCGAAATTCTGTACCACGTTGCCCCTCTCATGGAGGCCAGCCCCGAACGAGCCGACTACCTCCACGAGGTATCTCGCCTGAATTAGGGCCCTTGCCCCCCAATGCCAGTTATTTTTGCACTTTCCCTTTTTGACTCCGGGAGCTTAAACGCTGGGCGGTTACATTGTTTTTACCCCAGAAGTGGGTTCGAAGCGAAAGCGTTCCAGGTGCGTCGGATGGGCACTACCAATTTGTGCGAGCACTACCAAAACAGTTGACTGATTCATCCACATTAGACTATGGCTAGTGTATACAAACGTAAACGGGGAGGTCGATCATGAAAACAAGAATACTAACATCACTGATAACAGTAGTTGCATTGGTACCGCTTGTTTACTCATGCAATAGCTCCTCTGAGGGGACTGATGTAAGTAAATCGGATGTGGCCTCAGATATGGGCGGTGGTAAGGCCGACGGGTGGGACTTATGTCTGCTCAATGAGTGGTACAACGATGGAGAATGTGACACTTTTTGTCCTGAACCTGATCCAGACTGTGGCGAAACGGTCTGTAGACCTATCTGCGACGCCGTAGGAACCAGGTCTGAGGGGTGGTATGATTCGTGTACAAACGAGCTGATCGGTTGGGCCCAATGTAGCAATTGTACCGCTTTGTGCCAGGCAGTTGGCTCTCGATCCGAGGGTTGGTATGATTCGTGTGGCACGGGTATGGATGGAACTGGACTGATTCGGTGGGAGAGGTGTGGAACTCAGTTTGAATGTCCACTGACCGGTATCCTCTGCACCCCAAGCTGTCCCCCCGAGGAAGAAATTAATGGTGCCCCCTGTCAACGAGGTCTGTTTAACGAAGCCACTTGTACTTGTGAACCTATTGAGGAGGATTGCAAACCGATCTGTGACGCAATAGGCAGCAGATCTGAAGGTTGGTATGACTCCTGTAGCGGCGACCTGATCGGTTGGGGATCGTGCGGTGAGGATTGTGAGGCGGTGTGTCGCAATGTTGGCACCAGATCAGTAGGCTGGTATGACTCCTGTGACATCGGCTTGAATGGAATAGGGCTGATTGTCTGGGATTCCTGCGGAGAACAAGGTTGCCCACTATCCGGTATTGCTTGTTCCCCAGACTGCCCCGTCAGCGGAGAAATCAATGGCGCTCCCTGTCAGCAAGGTAACTTCAACGAAGAGACCTGTGTTTGTGAGCCTCTAGAAACATACTGCATGCCCGTATGCGACGCCATTGGGTCAAACTCTGAAGGCTGGTATCAATCCTGTACTGGTGACCTGATTGGCTGGGCTCCCTGCGCTGGCTGTGTGGCAGATTGTCGAAATGTTGGAACTCCCTCAGAAGGCTGGTATGACGACAGTTGTGGTGGGTTGGGTTTTGATGAGCTCATTACCTATGCAACCTGTGGCCTCCCGTAGCCAACCCCGGGCCCGACAACGATGAACTCTGGGCCCGACCAGGAATAAGCGAAGCGCTCAGCTCGCCGATCTATCCCCGTTGACTGCGTCGCTCGTCACTCGGAATCATAGAGATTTTCTCGCTCCTCGGTTCTTGCCAGCGGCACCGGTCCCCATATCGAAATACTGAGCCTGTAGGGATGCGATTCGTCAGCGATCTTGATCGCTTGGAGCATATTTGATCGGCATTGCCCTTGGTCCGGACCTTATTCCTGGACGGGCCCTTTGCCCGAGCCCACTTCGCGCTCGACCTCTTCCACTGCTTTGGGGACCGCTGAGGTGAGCACTTCGCAGCCCGTTGAGGTCACCAGGATGTCGTCCTCTATGCGCACGCCCAGCCCGGCCAGGTCGGCGGGGCATCCTTCGGCCCCCGCCGGGAAGTAGAGCCCGGGCTCGATGGTAAACACCATGCCGGGCTTCAGCTCGATATCCGCGGTCTGTACGTCCAGGGGGGCTGCGTCATGTACGTCCAGACCCAACCAGTGACTGGTTTGATGTGGATAGAAGGGCGCGAGGGCCGACTGGCTCAGGAGCTCCTCCGGATCCCCGGCGAGCACCTCCAGCGCCATTAACCCGTCGATGAGGCGACGGCAGGCGACGTGGTGCACCGCCCCGAGGGTGGTGCCTGGCGCCACCGCTCGGATGGCGGCGAGCTCGGCCTCCAGCACCACCTCGTAGACCTGCCGCTGGCGGTTGGTGAACCGACCGTTGACGGGGTAGGTGCGGCTGATGTCGCCCTTATAGTGATCCTGGTCAGCGCCCGCGTCCACCAGCACGAGGTCGCCGTCTCGCAGCGGGGCATCGTTCCGATCGTAGTGCAGCACGGTGGCGTTGACCCCGCTCCCGACGATGGACGGGTTGGCGGGCCCCACACCGCCATGGCGTCGAAAGGCGTAGTCGAGCTCCGCCTCTAGATCGCGTTCGTTCATTCCCGGGCGGCAAGCGCGCATGGCGGCCAGTTGGGCGGCGGCGGTGGTGTCACAGACCCGGCGCAGGGCGGCGATCTCGTCGTCGTCCTTGATCAGCCGCATGGCGCCGAGGTGCGCCTCGGGATGGACGATGGTGTAGGGGAAGACGGTGCGCTCCTTTCGCGCGAGGCGGCGGGCACCCTCCACCGCCGCCAGCACCAGGTCGTCCATGGGCCGTTGCCTCCCGAGGGCGAAGTGCAGGGTGTCTACACCCACGAGCAGCTCGGGCAGCTTCGCCGAGAGGTCTCCGATGGGATAGGCCGCATCGGCGCCAAAGTTTTCTATCGCTCCTTGGGGACCGAGCCGGCGTCCGCTCCAGGTTTCGGCCAGCTCGTCCCGGGGACGCACGAAAAGCGTCAAAGTGGGCTCGTCCCCTTGCAGTCGCAGTACGGCTACGGATTCGGGCTCCTCCCAGCCGGTCAGGTAGTACAGGTTGGGGTCCGGCCGGTAGCGGTAGGTGATGTCGTGGGCCATGCGCGCCCGCGGGGAGGCGGGGAGCACGAAGACGGCCCTCGGGTGTTTGTGCGCCAGGTGGTGGCGGCGGTCTTGGAAGGTCAAGAGGGGGTCCGCCGAGAGCGGCGGAGGGCCAGGCCCAACACGAGCAGCACGAGCAGCGCACTGGCGGGCCACTGCTCGAAGGGGTCTGCGCCCCGGTGGGAGCAGTTGCAGGCCGCGGCGCACTTGGAGTTCACCGGCGCGATGCCGTCGCAGTTGCGGTCGCCCGTGTCGCAGCCCTCCGTGGCCCCTGGGTGTATATTGGGATCCTCGTCGTTGCAGTCCCGCACGGTACAGAAGGGACCCACTCCGTATCCGTCGCCGTCGTGGTCGGTGCATAGGATGCAGCCCTCGTCGGGCACGCCGTCGGCGGACTGATCGATGCCGTCGCCACAGATCTCCGGCGCGCCGGGCCAGGTGGCCGGATCGTTGTCGTCGGGGTCTTCGACCACGCAGTCTTCGCCCACGCCCCAACCATCGCCGTCGTTGTCCACGCAGTCCACCCCCGGGCAGCCGTCGTCGGGGGTTTGGTCGCAGTCCTGGTCAATCCCGTCTTCGCAGATTTCCTGCTCACCCGGGTTGCGACTACTGTCCGCGTCATCACAGTCTGGCACCACACAGCCCGAGCCTGAGCCCCAGCCGTCGCCGTCGTTATCGATGCAGTTCAGCTCCGGGCAGTCCGCCTCGCAGGTGGCGTCTCCCGCACAAGCCAGGACGCAGTCGGGGTCGGGGCACAGGTTGCCGGGAGTCCCCTCGTCGATGGTGTAGTCGCAGTCGTTGTCCACGAGGTCACAGACCTCGGTGGCCCCGGGGTTCACGGCGTTGTTAGTGTCGTCGCAGTCGCGCTGGCGGTCCTGGCATAAGGGATCGTCGCCGTTACCCACGAACCAGCCGTCGCCGTCGGTGTCCACGCAGGTGTCGCAGCCGTCGTCGGGGATGCCGTTGCCGTCGTTGTCGATACCGTCGCCGCAGACCTCCCCACCGCCGGGGATGTTCGGGTCATTGTCGTCGGGATCCTGTATCCCCGTGCACCCTTCGCCCACGCCGTAGCCGTCGTCGTCTTCGTCCCAGCAGAAAGAGCCCTCACAGTTCTCGTCGATGAGCCCGTCGCAGTCGTTGTCCTGGTTGTCGTTGCAGAGCTCCTCGGCGTCCGATGAGCCCGCCGCGGGGTTGGTGTCGTCGCAGTCCTGTACGCCCCCCGGGCACCCGCCGCCCACGCCGTAGCCGTCGCCGTCCATGTCGCAGCAGCTCACTCCCTCGCAGCAGTCGTCCACGATGCCGTCGCAGTCCTGGTCGATGCCGTCGCCGGTTCCGTCGATGCCGCACGAATCTTCGGCGTAGGGGAAGCGGGAGGGGTCGCCATCGTCGCAGTCTGGGAGTACGCAGTCGGAGCCGGAGGGCCACCCGTCGCCGTCCAGGTCCTGGCAGTCGACGCCTTCGCAACCGTCGTCCGGGGTCAAGTTGCAGTTCTGGTCGAGGCCGTCGCCGCAGATCTCCGGGGCTTCTGGGAAGATGGATGAGTCGTTGTCGTTGCAGTCCTCTGCCGTGAGACAGTCCGATCCGATGCCGTAGCCGTCGCCGTCCTGGTCGGAGCAGCCCGACACCACCGTCCCACCAGGCACCGTGATCTTCAGCGATCCCTCGAGGTTGGTGGAGCGGTCCGGGTCATAGACGAACTCGTCGGCGTCCACCTGTACCCAGGACTCGTAGTACTCCTTGCCCGGTCCGGTGGGGAGCAGGGTGAGCGGGTCGTTCCAGGTGAAGGTCATGGGCTCGCACTGATCGGGCGGGAGTGAGCCCCAGCGGAGGTGCTGGTCGCCCGGCTCTCCGACCTGGGGAGGTTCCATCTCCGAGCGGTCGTAGTACAGGTCGATCCAGAACACCCCGGCGGTGCAGGCGCCGCGGTTGCAGACGGTCACGTCGTAGTTTACTTCCCAGGGCGCTGACGGGCTCACCGTGGCCTGGAACTGCTCAACCACCAGATCGGCGTTGCACATCTCGTAGACGAAGGGACCCATGATGTTGTTGTCCTCGTGGACCTCTTCCTCGAAGTCTCCGTCGTCCACCTTGACCCAGGAGCGGTAGGTGCCGTTGGGGGTCGGTATACGTTTGTATTCCACCGCCAGGCACATGGACAGGTCGAAGTATTCCCAGCCGTTCCACCAGGAGCGGAATGCCGGGGCGAGGGCCTCGTAGGATTTGAAGGCGTCGGAGTAGGTGGTGTCGGTGGGGGCGCGATCGTAGTAAAAGCCCACGCGGAAGTTGTAGGCCACGTCCGTTCCGGTGTTGCAGACGATGGCGTTGTAGTTGGTGGTGTCTCCGTCCAGGGTGATCCAGAAGGCCCAGGGCCACAGGTCCGGTCCGACGACGTATTCGAAGGGGCCCGCGATGTTGTTCAGTGGCGAGGCGTCGCTGGGGTGGTCCGCCCGACACCAGAGCTGATACACCCCGTTGGGCATGGTGATCGGATCCAGCCAGGGGCCGGACTCCACGATGTGCGCGGGGGAACCGCTGGTGGCGTCGACGAACGAAAGGTTGAGGTCAGAAGGGTCGGTGGCGTTGGGCCCCGGAGTGGTATCCGGACCGTTCAGGAACACCTTGAGGATACCGGTGGACTGGTCGTTGTCGCGGTTGTAGACATCGGCGCGGATTCGGACCTGGAACTCGGCCACGTCGGCCTCACAGAGCGTCACGTCGAAGTCCACCGCGTGGACCGTTGGGGCGCCCACCGCCAGCGAAATGAGGACCGTCGTCACCGCAACTATTTGTCTACCCATGGAGTGAGTCCTTTTCTTACCTGAACCCTTATACGTTACCGGTCCGGAGCGGATCTCGTCAAGCGGATCGCAACAGAGGATCGCAACAGAGGATCGCAACAGCGGTGGCTGTGATAGACTGCGCCTCGCCATGGCCAAAGAGAAAACCCATAGCATCGAGCAGGGTGAAGCCCAGGATCCGGCGGAGGAGCTCGCTTCCCTGGTAGGGGCGCTGCGCACCCACCTGGGCTGGCTCACCGAGCGGGGCGTACCCTATCTCCCGGCGGCCCCATCGCCGCGCTTCTCCGAGCCGGTGGCCGAGTCGGTGGCCGAGTCGGTGCAAGCGCCGGACGTTGCGCCGGCAAACGCACCAACCCACGCCCATGCTCGACCGGTGGATCTGTCGGAGCCCCGTGGCGGCGTTTCGGACCAGACCTCCTCGGCCGAGGACCTCGCCACGCTCACCAGCCCCGGGGTCGGCGCGTCGGGTCTGGCGCGGATCCGGGAGTGCCTCGGCGACTGTCACCGCTGTGGGTTGTCCCAGGACCGTGTGCAGGTGGTCTTTGGTCAGGGCGCTCCGGATGCCGATCTTCTCTTCGTGGGCGAGGCGCCGGGTCGAGACGAGGATCTTGCCGGCGAGCCCTTCGTAGGGGCAGCGGGAAAGCTGCTCACCAAGATGCTCAAGGCCATGGGCTTTGACCGGGACCAGGTATACATCGGCAACGTGATCAAGTGCCGCCCCCCGCGCAACCGAAACCCTCTGCCCGAGGAGCTCGCCGGGTGTGAACCCTTTCTCCTGGCGCAGATTCGGGCCATTCAGCCCAAGATCATTGTGACCCTGGGGCGGTTCGCCGCGCAGGCTTTGCTCCGGTCGGACGAATCCATCGGGCGCCTCCGTGGTCGGCTGCACTCCGTCGTGCTCGACGGCCGCGAGGTGGTCCTGGCGCCCACGTACCACCCGGCCTATCTGCTTCGAAACGCCCAGGCCAAGCGTCCGGTTTGGGAGGATTTGCAGCGCGTCATGGCCTGGCTCAAGGAGCACCCATAGGACGGCCGACGATCCCTGGTCGTTGCCTGGGGTCGACGGTCGGGCTACAAAGGCCATCTCAAGAGAAGGACATCCATGTACACCACGCTCAAGCTACGTATCCCTCCTCGGGCGCCCCACCTGGCCGATGGCTCGGTGCAGGGCACCTTCCTGTTGGAGCTCTTCGGCGACATGGCGGCGGAGCTGCTCATCGGCATCGACGGTGACGAGGGGATACTGCGTGGGCTGGCTGATGTGGAGTTTCCCTCGCCGGCCTATCTGGGTGACTTCATCGAGGCGGAGGCGGAGGTCATCCACTGGGGGGACGGCACCCGGCGCATCTCCTTTACGGCCCACAAGGTGGCTTCGAGCCTCACGCCCACCCTGCCGCGCTCTTCGGCGGCCCAGCAGCTTCCCCACGCCAAGCCCATCTGCTCGGCCAAGGCGCTGTACTTCGTCCCTGAGAAGCGTCGGCGCATCCAGAACGCGCCGGACCCGTTGATCATCACCTGTGCCCCGGTGGGCAGCGAGACCACCCGGGAGGACAACCCCTATCTGCCCCTCACACCGGACGAGATCGCCGCCGAGGTAGCTCGCTGCGCGGCGGAGGGGGCCACGGTGGCGCATCTGCATGTGCGGGACGAGGCGGGCGAGGCCACCCAGAGCCGGGAGATCTTCGCCGACGCCATTCAAAAGATCCGGCAGCGGTGCGATATCATCATCCAGGTCTCCACCGAGGGAGACGCCGCCATGGAGGTCACGGCCCGCTGTCAGCCCCTGGAGGCCGGGGGCGACATGGCCTCCCTGGCCACGGGCACCGTGAACCGCGGGGATCACATCTTCTTCAACTCCAAGCCCCTGGTGGAGCACGTGGCCCTGCTCATCAAGCAGGCCAACCTGGTGCCGTGCATTGAGGTCTATGATCTGGGTCATGTGGAGAACGTGAAGCTGTTGGCAAAAAAGGGCCTGGTGACCCTGCCGGGCCATTATGAGTTCGTCCTGGGCGCTAAGGGCGGCATGGGCGCGCGTACCGAAGTGGTTCACCTTCTCGCCGAGATGATTCCCCGCGGATCCACCTGGTCAGTCACGGGTGTGGGCCGGCACCAGCTTCGCATGGCCGAGCTCGCCGTCCGCCGCGGCGGTCACACCCGGGTAGGCCTGGAGGACAACGTGAACCTAAGCCGCGACGTCCAGGCCCAAGGCAGCGCCCCGCTCGTAGCCAAGGTCGCCGAATACGCCAAATCCATCGGCCGCCCCATCGCCGACGTGGCCGCCGCCCGCAAGATCCTCGGGATTCAGAAGTAGCTGACCGGGTCGCCTACACCTTCGACAGATCGCCGAGCTCGGGTTCGAAGGCGTGACCGTTTTGCCAGCCTATCGTGCCGGTGGTGCGGTAATGTTCGAGGCGACGGATGGTGAGCTCGCAGTAGACGGGATCGATGTCGGCGGTGAGGGCGCGGCGGTTGAGGCGTTCACAGGCCAGCAGGGTGGTGCCGGAGTGGGCGAAGCTGTCGAGGACCACGTCGCCGGGGTTTGAGGCCGCGGCGACGATGCGCTCGATGGCGAGCAGGGGCTTTTGGGCGTAGCAGCCCGAGACGTTCTCTTCCAGGCGGTAGAACACCTGCTGCACGTCCACCCACACGTTGCCTGGGCGGATGGTCTTGCCGCGTCCGCGCTCGGTGTTCTCCGTTCGGCGGCCGTCGACTTCCTTGTAGTAGCCGCGGAGGATCTTGGGGATGTCGGTGTACTGCACGGTGAAGGGCGGAGCGCCACGGGTGTAGATGAGCAGCTCCTGGCGTACGGCCATCCAGTTTTTCTGGGTGCCGTATCCCCGCTGGTTGCGCAGAGTCACGAAGGATCGTGTCTGTAGGGGCTGGTCGCGCATCATGATCATGAAGTCGGGCAGGGGCCCGAACCCGTGGCGCTGGTCGGCTCCGAGCCACACGTAGAGGCTGGCGTCGTCGGCCATGCAGTCCAGGGTGACTTCCACCCAGCGTCGGCACCAGGTCACGTACTCATCGAGTCGCTGCTGATGGAAAGCCACCAGGTTGTAGGGCGGGTCCTGCACGGCGAGGGTCGCGGGTCGTCCTTCGGCGAGGCGCGCCATCTGCGCCGGGTCCGCTGCGTCCAGGCAGCCCACTCGGTGCTGGTTCGTGGGGTCGGTCCACACCTCGCCTGCTCGCAGCCGGCACAGGGGCAGCAACCGTTCACGCATGGCCGGGTCGCGATCCAGCCGGGGCAGGGGAGTACCTTTCATGGGGCCATTGAATGCGCGGAGGCCAGGTGAGTCAAGCACGGTCCCGGTTTCCTTGCGCGTCGGGGCTGCCAACGGCGTCGGATTGCGCTACTGTTGATCCATGGACGACGTGCTCATTATTTTGCCCACGTATAACGAGCGGGAGAACCTGGAGCGGATGGTGGCCGCTATCGGCCGGGAGATGCCGGGCGCCCACGTGCTCATCATCGACGACGGCTCTCCAGACGGTACCGGAGACATCGCCGACGGTCTCGCCGAGTCCCACGAGGGGGTCTTCGTACACCACCGGAGCGGTAAGCTGGGTCTGGGCACGGCGTACCTGTGGGGGTTTGGCTGGGCCTTGGAACGGGACTACCGCCACGTGTTCGAGATGGACTGCGACTTCAGTCACGACCCGGCGGATCTGCCGCGGCTGTTGGAGCAGTCGCGGCGTGGAGCGGATCTCGTCATCGGCTCGCGGTACGTGGATGGGGGCGGCACCGAGGACTGGGGGCTGCTCCGTCGCCTCATCAGCCGGGGCGGCGGCTTCTATTCTCGCCTGGTGCTTGGCATCGGCGTGCGAGATCTCACGGCCGGCTTCAAGTGTTTCAGCCGGGAGGGGCTCGAAGCGCTCCCCCTCCACCGCATCCGTTCCGAGGGGTTCTCCTTCCAGATTGAGGTCAACTACCTCGCCTCCAAGTCCGGTCTGCGCATTGTAGAGGTTCCGGTGACCTTTCGCGATCGCCAGGAGGGCACGTCGAAGATGTCGGGCGGCATCTTTGCCGAGGCCCTGCTCGTGGTGTGGCGGATCCGGTTGGGGAGCTGAGCTGGATGCGTCGTTGGTGGAAAGCGATGCTGCCGGCGTTGGCGGTTTTGGGGCCGGCCATGGTGCTGGCCTTTCTCGGGCTGCGCTCTTACAAGGCGGAGCAGGTGCTGGACGAGAGCCGGTTCAAGCGATCCATTGAGTCTATCGCAGATCTCATGGCCTCGGGGCTCGAGGAGTCGGCGCTGGCCGCCATCCGGGAGCTCGTGGACATGGCCCGTGCGGGGATCCCCTCGGCGGTGGACGTAAAGCGGGTGCGCAGCCGGCACTCCCTGGTGGGGCAGGTGTTCATCCTGGACAGGTACGGGCGACTGCTGTACCCGGCGCTGTCCAAACGGCAGCCCATCGTTCGGCGCAAGATCGCGCTGTCGATCATCGCCTCGGCCGAGGCGGCCACGGCCCGGCCCGGAGCGAACCTCTTTCAGGAGGTGGCGATCTACCATCGCCGGGTGAAGCGGGAGCTGGAGGCCCGGCGGCTGTTGTCCAAGGCGGATCTCGCCGAGGTCCAAGGGCAACGCAGCCAGGCGTTTGGGGCCTATCGGGCGGTGGCCAAGCGATCGGCGAGGTTGGCGCCGGGGGCCTATCTGGGCATGGCCCGGGTGGCTGTAGCCCAGGGGCGCTGGCAGGACGCGGCCTACGCGCAGTCGGTGCTGGTGCAGAGATACGGGATCCGGCTCGATTGGGCCGGGGTGCCCTACGCGCTCCTCGGACGAATCGGTTTGTTTACGGTGGCCAAGCGCTGCCGAGCCGGGGCTGGGAAAGGGGGCGGGCAATCCGGGGCGGGTAAGGCTCCGGCGGGTAAGCGGCTCTGCCCAAAGGGGCTGGGCGAGCCGCAGCGTCTGGCGCTTCGCTTGTATTCGGACCTGGTGAATGATCGGCTGCATACGGAGCTGCGCACGCGGATCTACTTCATCGACTGGATCCGCAAGCAGATCCATCCGCCCGCCACGTCCGAGCTACGGCGTCGACTCTCCGAGTTGGACGCCGGAGTGGTCTTGCTACGCGTGGGGATCCGCTTCGCCGTGGAGCTGGGGCGAACCGGATCCGAGGCCATCTTGCGCCAGGCGGGATACCGTCCCCGAGCCCTACGGAGCGACGCCTTCCGCCAGGGGCGCGCCCTGGTGGTGGTGCAGAGTCTGGGATCCATGGTGGTGGGCTTCGTGCTCAGAAGGGAGCAGGTGAGCAGGAACCTGCGCAAGCAGCAGCGGCGCAAGCAGCTCCCCGAGGGGTACACGGTGCAGCTACACCGGCTGCCCCTGCCTCGGGATCTGCGGCCGGCGCCGAGCCACGTGCGCCCCCTGGGCGAAGTGCTGGGGGATCTCGGACTGGCTATTTTCGGATCCCAGCACCAGGACCGCGGGCTCCTGGCCAGCGGAATGGCGCAGTATCTGGGGTTGGTGGTGGCGCTGGTGTTCGTGCTGGTGGCGGGGCTGTTGACCATGTACCGCGGGGTGCGACAGGAGATGGAGCTCGCTCGTCTCAAGAGCGAGTTTGTGTCCAACGTCTCCCACGAGCTGAAGACGCCCCTGACGTCCATCCGCATGTTCGGGGAGATGTTACAACAGGGGCTCGCCGCGGATCAGAAGAAGCGCTCCAAGTACTACGGCATCATCGTGGCAGAGTCTGAGCGTTTGGGTAGATTGATCAACAATGTTCTGGATTTCTCCCGCATGGAGCGTGGCACCAAGACCTACGATTTCGAGGCGTACTCCACGGGAGATCTCGCCCGGGAGGCGGTGGAGACCTTCGGAAATTTTCGGGAGGCCGAACAGTTCGAGCTTCGACTCGAGATCCTGGAGGAGCCCGAGGTGCGAGTGGATCGCGACGCCGTCGTGCAGTCGCTCATCAACCTCTTGACCAACGCGGTGAAGTATTCGGGGGACTCCAGGCGCATCCTGGTGCGCGTGTACGGGCGCAGCGACAACGGCGTGCTGGAGGTGATTGACCAGGGCATCGGCATCCCGGACAAGGAGCAGCGCCGGATCTTCGAGGACTTCTATCGGGCCACCAATGTGCAGCACGGAGGTGCCGAGGGAACGGGCCTCGGTCTGGCCCTGGTGCGACGCCATTGCCTCAACATGGGCGGATCCATAGAGATGGAAAGCACCCTCGACAGGGGCAGCGCTTTTCGCATGGTGCTTCCCGTCACCGAAGGGGCCCAATCTCGCGGGTCAGATAAATAAACTCATTATTTTCAGGCTCTTGATTGCTTTGGGTGGCGGGATCCATGGGGATCCCCGCCACCCAAAATGTCCATTGCATCAGTCGGATTCGAAATGCTATAGTTCCGCACCCCTTAGGTAGTAGACTAGGGTCGCCGAATTTCATGGAATCCGCTGTACAAAAACGCCGTCCGTCCGGCCAGGTGCTCGCCCTGGTGCTCCCTCCGCCGGATCCCGAGCCTTCCGCGCCCAAGTCTAAGCGGCGATGGACCTTTTTCCTGAAGCTGGGCCTGGGTTTCGTGGTGGTGGTGGGGTCCTTGGTGGCCACGGGGTATGTGGTGTACCAGCAGGCACAGGACAAGGCCGTCAAGAAGGATCTGGTCCGGGCTAGGACCCTGGCCGGCCTGGATACGCCGGCGGCCTATCGCGCGGCCCTGCAGATCCTGAAAAAGGTGTCGTTGAAGCGGCCCAATGACGCTCGCCTCGCGGCCCTCGTGGCGGAGATTCGGGCTTTTCTTTGGGGGCGTTACGGTGGAGACGAGAAGGCCCGCCTGGTGGCCGTGGCCGCCCTGAACCGCGCGAAGGAGCTCGAGGCCAGCGCCGAGCGCCTCGCGGCCCTCAAGGGGTACCATCTGTTGTTCAAGGGGCGCTTTATCAAGGCCGCCCGTCACGCAGAGGCGGCGCTGCTGATCCACAAGCGGTCGGCGCGGTTGGACTACGTTTTGGGCGTGGCGCGCTACTATCTCGGAGATCTGACCGCCGCGGTGGCGACCTTCAAGCTGGCGGTGGCCCACGACTCAACGTTCCTCCCGACGCGTATCGCCCTGGGGCGTCTGCAGCGGCAGCGAGGGCATTTGAAGCTCGCGGAGGCCACCCTCAAGCAGGTGCTCGTCGAGAGCCCGGATCACCTGGAGGCCCGCCTCGAGCGTCGGCTCATCACGGTGGCCCTGGGCAAGGCGAAAGACGACGTCGAGCAGCAGCGCCTTGTGCGGCTGGCCACTCCCCATCCACCCCTGCTCGCCCTTGCCAAGCTGGCGACGGCCCGCGAGGCGCTCGGCGATCGAAGCTGGGATCGGGCTCGGAGGCTGCTTAGGGAGAGCGCGCTCTTGTCGCCCGACGACCCCGAGATCGCCCTGCAGTTGGTGGCGTCACAGCTCCTGCCCGGTGGCGATGCCCGCAAGGCTTGGGTGGACCACGAGCGACTGGCCGAACGGTCCAGGGAGTATCGTTCGGCCGCGTCTGTTTTCGCCCGGGCCGCACTGGCGGCGGGGCGGCCCGGAGAGGGACTGCGGTTTCTCCGCAAGCCCGTGGCGGCGACTTTGCCCCCGAAGGTGGTGGAGCAGCGCACCGTGGCTACCGTGAGCGCTGCGCAAGAGCTGGATCAACCCGAAATCGCGGACCGTGCCTGCGCGATGGTCTTCAAGCAGAGACGGCCCGGTCCGCGGGCGTGGGCGGTTTGCCTGGTGCATGTGGCGCGAGCCCGGCGGGGCGACGAGCTCAAGGAGCGGGCCAAGCTGACCGGAGGAAAGCACAGCAAGCTGGTGTCGGGGCTGATCAGCTTTCAACAGCGCAAGTACCCCCGGGCCGCACGTCTCCTTACGGGCGTGGCGCGGCGTCCCAATGTGACCCCGTGCACGCTGCTAGTGCTCGCCCAATCCCTGCAAAAGAGTGAGCGCCCGGCGGCGGCCCTGCCGGTGCTACGGCGAGCCGTGTCACTGAGCTCTCAGGCCGTGCGTCCCCGCCTCGAGCTGGCTTGGGGGCTGATGCGAGTCCGCCGCATAGTCCAGGCAAAGCGGCTGTTTCACGCCCTGATGAGTGATAAGCCCCGTGGAGCGCGTACGCTCATGGATCTGGGGCGCCTTGGGTTGCGACTGGGGCTACTCAAGGAGGTGGCTCAACTCGCCAAGACCCTCACCCGGAGCTACGCGAGCTCAGGGCACGGGCCCTATCTCGAGGGCATGCTGGATCTTCGCGCCGAGCGGCGACGAAAGGCCCGGGCGCATCTGGACGCCGCGCTCCTGCGGGATCCCAGTCACGTACCAAGCAAGCTGGCCCTGGCGCGGCTCGCCTTCTGGCAGGGCGACGTAGACGGCGGGCGCGTGCTGTATGAGAGCGCCTGGCGGGCCTCACGCAAGAACCCCGGCGTCCTGTTGGACCTCGCCCGAGACTACTTCAAGCACAAGTACGTCAACCGCGCCCGCAAGACGTACGTGCGGGCCACGCTGCAGTACCGGGGCTCGGGCTCGGGGTACCTCGCCTCGGGTGTCATGTCGGAGTTGGCCGAGCGGCTGGGGAGTCTGAAGAAGTATCGCCGCAGCGCCATCGCACGGGTTCTGAAGTGGTCGTTGCAGCTCTACTGGGCCAACCCGCGTTCCCAACTGCGCAACGGCCTGTTCCAAGAGTCTCGTGGCTACCACGTCGACGCACGGCGCTCCTACCAGCGGGCCATCCGGTACGGTCCGGAGATCTCGGAGGGCTACTACCACCTCGGCGCGCACCTGTTGGCGTGGAAGCGGGATCTCAAGCAAGCCGAGCGCGCCCTGGAGCGCTTCTTGGAGATGGAGGGATCGCGAGGAGGCCGCAGGGTGCACAACGCCCGCAAGTGGTTGGCGCGGATCAAGGCCCGGCGGAAGTTCTTCAAGCGCCGCAAGTGACTCGGCAGCCGAAGAAGGTTGGAACAAGCGCGGGCGTGTTTTGTCTGACTTCTGGAAGGTCGAGATTGCCCTCCTTTCCCCGGCGGCGAACGGCCTGAGAGGTTTGGTGACCCATGCGAAAATCCACTTGGATACTCATCATCGCTACCGTGATTCTCAACGTGGTGGCGCAGGCCTATTCCATCCCGGTGACCCGGTATATACGCGACTCCTCCACGTCGGTGAGCGCGGACATCGCCCTGCGATTCGCCTACTTCGCTTTCATGCTCATTACCGCCGGGCTGGAGGCGTTGCTCTTCGATGACATCGTCTCGGGGGGGGCCTGGCGGAAGCGGTTCCTGGGCGGCGCCGGGACCAGGGCCGGAAAGCCGCTGGTCATGGACAAAGAGGAGGACGCGCTGGAGCTCACCGACGAGGAGTTCGAAGCAGCCCTCGGCTCCCGCCGCAGCCCCGTGCGCTCCCTCATCGCCGAGAATTCCCTACCGTTTTTCATCGCCTTCTTCGTACTGCTGGGGCTCAATTGGGTGGCCTTCAACGCGCTCAATGGCTGGTTCGACCTCTACTACGGGCGGGGGGGCCACCATGTGACCCAGCTTCGTTCCAAGGACGCCGACGAGCGGTGCAAGGCCATGCTCGAGCTGTCGTACAAGCGCAGCAAGCGCATGGGGCTCGATCTGGAGAAGGTGTTCTCCGACCGGCTGGAGAAGGGCACCGCCAAGGAGAAGATCTGGGCGGCCTGGGCCCTGGGCTATCGCCGCAAGCTGAGGCTTCCGGGCAAGCCTGTCCATCAGCTCGAGCGTGCCGAGGATCTGCTGGTGCGGCTCCTGGAAAAGG
This sequence comes from Deltaproteobacteria bacterium, assembly GCA_029938605.1. Taxonomy (GTDB): domain Bacteria; phylum Myxococcota_A; class Polyangia; order HGW-17; family JAJRWW01; genus JAJRWW01. Next base: position 23,755 of record JAOZUO010000015.1, read on the forward strand.
GCACGCCTCGGCAGCAGCGCGTCGCCGTGGTGGCCGCCGCGCGGTACTCCCTTGCCCGGGGAGATGACGCCAGCGCGACGCTGCTTCCGGCCCTGCGGAATCTCGTCGGGCGTCAGGCCATGGCCGACAAGGTCCCCGTGGAGTCTGTGGTGGCGTTGGGGCTGCTTCGGGAAAAATCGGCGGTGAAGCTGCTCGGTGACCTACTCCTGAAAAAGGGTGAGGAGCGGGCCGTGGCCGCGGCTTGGGGATTGGGGCGTATGCAGCACGCCAGCGCTCTCGGGCCGCTGCTCGCTGCGCTGGACAAGGCCGAGCCCACCGTACGTTGCGCCATCGTTCGGGCTTTCCAGAAGCTGGGTAGCGCGGCCCGGGTGTCGAAGCGACTCATGGATCAGTTCAACCGGAAGGGGTCCAAGTTCTCCTGTGGCGTGCTCAAGATTGTGCTGCGCCCGGACGGACGGGGTTCCAAGATCGTGGACAAGCTCCCCCTGGCGATGATGTCCGATCGCTACCGGGTGCTGCTGCTCAAGACCATGGCCAAGGTGAGCTTTCTGCCCGACGCCTTGCCCTGGCTCAAGCGGGTGTCCGAGGACCCGGTCTTCCACAAGCAGGTTCGCGGGTACGCTCGAGAGTATCGCCGCGCCCTGCTGCGACAGCTTGCCAAGGAGCAGTAGGGATTCGGGGGGTGACCTGTATGACCGCGTGGAGTCCCATGGTTTCCCGGACCCTGGCTTTGGCCCAGACCCAGTCCCTGACCGTGACCCAGACCCAGGCGCGGTCGCTTGCGTTTGCGTTGGTGCTGGTGCTCGAAGCGGGAACAGTCGGACCTGGATGCGGCGGCCGCAAGGAGTCGGGCGACGCCCCGGCCGATCGTGTGCAACGAAGGAGCGCCGTTCCCTCAAGGAGCGCCGTCCCATCCCCTCCGCTGCTGTTCGTCGACGGGTTCGAGTCGGGGACGCTGGACCGGTGGAGCTTTCGGTGGCTGCGGCGACGAGAGTCGGCGCGCATCGTGACCCAGCCGGTGCGACATGGCCGCCGCGCCCTGGAGATGTCTCTGCGTCGGGGCGACCCCATGTTCTCCAAGGGCAAGCGATCGGAATTGCAGATTCGCGGCCACTACGATCTGGGCAAGGCGTACTGGTACGGCTTCAGCGTGTATCTGCCCCGGGGTTGGAAAGAGGACTACCGGGCGGAGGTGGTGGCCCAGTGGTTTGCCACCCGGGATGAGGATCTCGGAGAGCGGCCGCGCAGCCCTTCGCTGGCGCTGCGCATCAAGAAGAAGCACTGGATCGTCACCTACCGCTATGATCGCAAGCGGCTCTCGGTGGGAAATACCGCGCCCAAGGGCAAGGTGTACAAGGTCCTCTACCGCCTCGGTGCATGGACCGACTGGGTCTTTCAAGTGCGCTGGTCCGCGGCCGACGACGGCCTCACCCGTGTGTGGAGAGACGGTCAGCTCGTGGCCACGCGCAAGGGGCCCAACACCTACAACGACGCAGTGGGCCCCATCCTCAAGCTCGGCATCTACAAAGCCCCCTGGAACAAGCCCGAGACCAAGTCGGCGGTCAGCGTCCGCCTGCTGTATTTTGATGAGGTCCGGGTGGGCACCAGCGCCGCGGGCTACGCAGGAGTAGCGCCGCGGGGCAGGTGAAATCAAGGGTACGCGTAAGACAACGCGTAAGACAATTCATCGGCCCCATCGCCCCTGCTTCACATCAAGTTACGTTTGGGGAACTGCGAAAAAGTGGCCTCAACTACTCACTGAATGATTCTGGGATCCAGCCGGGATTTGAATCCGATGTACCGATTGGAGGTTTTTGACATACGCAGTGGGGATATTAGCTCTCTGTTGCGATCTGCCGTAGCGGTTTGTTCGTTATTATTGCTGAGTATTAACGGATATAATGGCGTTGTTGATTGGATGTGAGCTAAAGCGAAAAACACGAAAAACAGTAGCGACTCAATGAGCAAAATGTTGTATGCATCTTCCGTCGCCGCGGGGGTTTGGTTGGCGGCAGAAGGAGAGTCTTCGTTATGTCCGTTGTCAATGCAGTCAATCCGGTCACGGACCAAGAAGAGCAGATTCAGGACCTGTTTCAGCGTGTGAAAGCTCTCGAGGCGGCTGCGCCAGGGGACAGGCTCACTCTGGGCGTCATGAGCGGTAATCTTGATTACACCATGGCGGCCTTTATCATCTCGTTGGGGGCGGTGGCCTACGATATGGAGGTGGATCTGTTCTTTACCTTTTGGGCCACCGCGGCGCTCCGGGATCCGAAGAAGAGACCACCCAAGAATTTTCTGGACAGGATGTTTGGGTGGATGCTGCCCAAGGGGACCGGCCAGCTTCCAATCTCCAAAATGCAGATGGGGGGCGTGGGTCCCCAGATGATCAAATACGTCATGAAAAAGAACGGCGCCAAATCACTGGATGAGCTGATTCAGGATGCCGGCGATTTCGGCGTGAGGATTCACGTTTGTGAGATGTCCATGGACATCATGGGGCTCAAAAAAGAGGAGATGATCGACTATCCCTACCTGGACTATGTCGGTGTAGGGACCTTCTTGAGCCTGGTGCAGGACTCGAAATCGACCTGGTTCCTGTAGTCCCCGGTCCCCCGGTCCCCCGGTCCCCCGGTCCTCCGGTCCCCCGGTCCTCCGGTCCCCCGGTCCCTCCGGTCCCCCGGTCCCTCCGTCCCTCCGTCTCCCCGTCCTGTCGCGCCGCGGGGTAGGTGAAATCGAGGGTGTGGACATTGCCGACGCGGTACCCCTTTGGGGAAGAATTGATGCGATCCCGCTGGCTTATCACCGTCACCTTGAAAGGGACCCGGTGATCATCTATATTTCAGTGACTTAGCACCCCCCATTCAGGAACGAGGTAGAGCGGAAAATGAGCGACGCACCTCCCAACGCCCCCGAGGGCGGCGCCTCGGCGTCTGCTATTTCGACTGATATCGAGCCAGGAGCGCTCATTGGCGGGACCTACCGCATTGAGAAGCGGCTGGGTGAAGGTGGCCTCGGCCCCCTGTACCGCGCCGTGGATGAGCGGTCTGATGCCATGGTGGCGCTGCGGGCCCTGGTGCCGGAGCTCACCGGGCATCCGGAGGTGGCCGCGAGCCTGCGGGCGCAGATCGAGGTCGCCACCTCCCTTAAGCACAAGAACATCGTCAAGACCTTCGGCATCGCGGCCGAGGGTGAGCTGCTGTTTGTGATCACCGAGCACGTGGTGGGTCAGTCCCTGCGGGAGATCATGGATCGCAAGCGGCGTTCGAACAAACCCTTCACTCTCAAGGGGGCGTACAACATCGTTGCTCACCTGTGCAACGCCTGCGGCTACGCCCATGAGACCTCCCTGCACGGCGCCCTGAATCCGGGGAACATCCTGGTGAATAAGGCCGGGCGTATCAAGATCGGCGAGTTCGGCTACGCCAGGGCGCTCTCGGGCCTGGGCAATTTCGAGAGCCTGCTCGGCGGTAGTGGGTATCTGTATCTGGCCCCGGAGCTGACCCAGAACCCGGCCAGCGCCGATGGTCGCGCGGATGTCTACGCCATCGGAGTCATCCTGAATGAGCTCATCACGGGGCGCTCTCCGGCGGAGAGCTTCGAGTCGCCCAGTACGGTGCGGCCCGGCCTTCCCGTGGAGGTGGACCAGGTCATCGGTCGTTGCATGCGGCCGGTGCCCGACGAGCGGTTCGAGTCCATCCAGATGCTCAAGCTGGCTCTCATGAGCGCTTTGGAGGACGTCTCCGAGGCGCCGACCTCCGGGCAGGTCAAAAAGCCTGTCGCGGCGTCGGCCGGGGTCGATGTAGACATCGATATCGATATCGATATCGACATCGATATGGACATCGATGTGGATGTCGATATGGACGACGACGATGACCAACCCGCACCTGAGGCGGCGGTCTCCGCATCGCCTTCAGGCCGGCCCGGGCTCCCGGCGGATCTGCCTCCGCCACCGGCGGCGGACGAAGATCCCTTTGCCGCGGGACCGGGCGGCGGTGGCGCGGAGGGCGGCCCGCCGCTCATCGGCGGCGCGGATGACGCCTTCGATCTCGAAACCCTCATCACCGAGGCCGCGGGTGAGGATGAGGATAAGTTCCTCATCTCCAAGCAGGGGCTCGAGTATGGTCCCTTCGCGGTGACCGAGATCAAGCGGCAGATCGCCTCGGGCGAGATCGAGCCCGTCGATTCGGTGGTGGACGTGGATTCGGGAAAACGGATTAAGGTCAAGGTTCACCCGCTGTTCAAGGATTTCACGCAGGAGGTGGTGCGTCGACGGGAGGCCCAGCGGAGGGCCGTGGCGGAGAGCGCTACTGAGACCACCGAGAAGCACAAGTCTCGCGTGATGCTTATCGTCGGGATCGTCGCCGTGGCGGTGATCGGGTTGGGTGTGGGGTCGGTGCTGATCTACCAGGGCATCACCAAGAAGAAGAAGGGGATGTCCAAGCGTGGTGGGGCAGGGGACAGCGACTATATCGGGAGCGCCGAAGATATCGCGGCCATGAAGAAGCGACGGGGACGACGGGGGCGGCGACGGGGCGGCCGTAGCGGTGGTTACGGACTGGACATGCAGGTGGCCGGCATGGACTCCTTCAACTTTGGCGGTATGCACGGTGGCCAGGAGCGGCTCAGCCCGTCGGTGATCCGGTCAATCATCGACCGTCGGAAGAATCGCGTGGGCAACTGTATGATCAGCGCCGGCTCCAAATCGATCCGCGTTTTCGTTCATGTACGGGGCAGCGGCAAGCTGGGCTATGTGGGCACCAAGCCCAAGAGCGCCTCCGGTTGCGTGCGGCGGGCCCTGAGCGGTCTGCGATTCCCCAAGTTCAACGGCTCGGTCACCAAGGGAAGCTACTACCTGAGCATGTGACGGCGTCTTTTGTAGAGGCGCCGCTTCATCCCCAGACCGGTCCACCATGATCAAGCGCAGAGCTATCATAACCCCGTTGGGGTGCTTTTTGCTCGGGTTGATCCTGGCCACGATCATGTTTGCGGTGGCCACGTTGGATCTGGCCCTGCCGCCCCAAGACTACCCCAAGGTAGGTGAGCCCGCACCCATTAGCTATCGGGTGCCCACGGTGCATGTCGTTCAGGAGCTCGACGAGAAGAGCCTCTACTGGCGCGTGCGGTTCGAGGTGGGGGCCGGCACCGCCATCACCCAGAGTACGCTCAAGAAGCTGCGCGCCCTGGAGGAGCACCGGCGTCCTCCCGGCCTGGGGTTCTCCCTCGGCCTGGGGGCGCTGCTGTTCTCTTTGTTCGTGTTGGCCAGTTTCTGCGTGCGGTTCTTCGTGCGAAACGGGGATCAGCTCCGGGTGCAGCTCGTTCTCTTTTTGCCCTTGGTGGTGCTGCTGGGTCTGGCCAAGGTGCTGTTCGTGTTTACGCCCTTGTCCATGTTCTGGATCCCCCTGGCGGCTCTCAGTATGACCTGGGCCATCATTCACACCCGCATCTCGGGCATCGCCGTGGGGGTCACCGGCGCCGTGGCAGCGGCTACGTTGTTTCCGCTGGATCTGGGGCTTCTCATCGTCTTGAGCGCCCAGGCGCTGGTGCCACCGCTGCTCATGGACCGCTTGCGTAAGCGCCGCTCCCCGGGGATTGCGTGGCTCGGGGGATGCGCTGCCGCGATGTTGACCTATGTGGGCTACCACTGGTTCGCCCAGGGCAGCCTGCCGGCCGAGGACCTGAGTGATCTCCAGCGATCGGGGCTGCTCGCGGTCATCGGCGCTGCGGCCATGGCTCCGTTGCTCACCTATGCCGCCAAGCCCCTGTTCCAACCCCTGCTGGGGGTGGTCTCCCCTGGGCGCCTCATGCAGTTGTCGGATCTGGATCATCCACTTCTGGCCGAGCTGGCCGAGGAGGCGCCGGGCACCTGGCAGCACACCCTCGCCATGGCCAACCTGGCCGAGGTGGTGTGCACCACCATCGGCGCCAACTCCAAGCTGGTGCGGGTGGGGGCCTACTATCATGACGTGGGCAAGCTCACCAATCCCAAGTATTTCGCGGAGAACCTCGAATCGGGTGATGTCTCTCCCCACGGCGATCTCGCTCCGGAGGAGTCTGCGGGCTTCATTTTCGAGCACGTCACCGAGGGCGCTCGCCTGGCCAGGCAGCACAACCTCCCCTACGCCGTAAGGGAGTTCATTTTCACGCACCATGGGGACGGGGTGCTGGAGTTCTTTTGGCACAAGTGCCAGGAGCAGGGGAACCCGCGGGATCTGCCCGAGGAGGCCTTCCGATACCCGGGCATCCGTCCGCAGACCAAGGAGACGGCCATCCTGACCATGGTAGACGCGGTGGAGGCGGCTGCCAGAACCCTGCGGGACCCAGACGTCGACCGCATCGACAGCCTGGTGCGGCGTATCATCTTTGGCAAGCTCAAGTCTGGCCAACTCGACGAGGCCGGGCTCACGGGCGCGGACCTCGGGGCCATCATCACCACTTTGCAGGAGGTCTTGCGCAGCCAGCACCATGTGCGCCCCGAGTACCCCTGGCAGAAGAAGGAGCGAGAGGCAAAGGCCCAGGCGGAGGCTCAGGTCCAGGCCCAGACTCTGGAACGTCCGCCCGCTCCGTCGCCGTCGCCGTCTCCGGATCTCCCTGTGGAGGAGTCGCCGGCCCCGGATCTCCCTGTGGAGGAGTCGCCGGCCCCGGAGGATCCGCCCGTGGAGTCGATGATCGTGGTTCCCCCGGGGGAGGCCGCTGGTGTGCCCCAGGAGTCCGAGTCTCCCAGCGAAGAGCTGTCCGCTGCCTTGGAGGGAGACCTCAGTGGGCCGGTGCCCATCCCGAGTGATCCGCAAACCGCGCCCGTGGCGACCGAACCCGGGCCCCGGCTCGAAGAGGATGTGCCCGACGACACCATTCGCGATCCGAGTCCCACGTCGCGCGATTCCGATGGGTGATTCGACCCGATACCTTCGCAAGCCGCATCAGATCGTTTCCGGTAACGAGGTGCGGCTGCTCGTCGACGGAACGGAGGCCTATCCTGCCATGCTGGAGGCCATCGGCGGGGCGCGAGACACCATCAACCTCGAGACGTACATCTTCGCCTCGGACGAGACGGGTTGGCGTTTCGCCCGCGCCCTGGCCCAGTCCGCCCAGCGCGGCGTGGAGGTGAACGTGCTGTTGGACGGCTACGGCTCAGTGGGTTGCTCCTCGGCGCTGCTGGAGTACCTCGCCGAGGCCGGGATCCGGGTGACCTGGTACAAGCCCCTGGCGCCTTGGCGGTCGGGCTGGGGCTGGTGGCGGCGAGATCACAAGAAGATCCTGGTGGTGGACGGTGGCGTGGCCTTCGTGGGGGGGCTGAACATCGCCGACGACTACGCCGACCCGGCGTGCGGTGGGCGGGGATGGCGTGATACCCACGCCCGCCTCGCGGGGCCCGTGGTGGTCGGGCTACAGGAGTCTTTTGGGCGCACCTGGCGCAAGTCCAAGGGTGCGCACCTGGATCCGTCGCGCCACTATCCTGAGCTGGCCGCCATGGGACCATCGGACGCGGCGATCTTAACCAACCGGATCCATAAGGAGCGGCGCCAGATCCGCAAGGCGTACCTCCACGCGCTCAAACACGCCCAACGATACATCTATCTCACAAGCGCCTATTTTGTGCCGAGCTACCGGATCCGGAGTCGTCTGCGCAAGGCCTGCGCTCGGGGTGTTGACGTACGGATTCTGCTCGCTGGTACCAGCGACATCGCCCTGGTGACCCGGGCCGCCCGCCACCTGTACACCAAGCTGCTCAAGTGCGGTGTCAGGATCTATGAGTGGGGGGGGCCCATGATCCACGCCAAGACCGCCGTGGTGGACGGCGTCTGGTCCACCGTGGGCAGTTGCAACCTGGACTTCATGTCCATGCGCTACAACCTGGAGTCCAACGTCGTGGTGCTCGGCGACTGCCTGGCCGATCCCCTCACGGAGCTTTTTGTCCGGGATCTGGAACACGCCACCGAGATCAACCTGGCCCAGTGGCGCCGGCGCTCAGGGTGGCAGCAGTTTTGGGACAGCCTGGCCTACCGCCTCCGCAACTGGCTCTAGCTACTTGCCGAAGAGGCGGACCATTTTGGCGTAGGTCCTGTTGGTGGCCCGCCGAACGCCCTTGATGCCGGTGTTGCGACAGAGCTTGCGCCCCAGGGGACCGCTGCACATGGCGGAGACGACCTTTTTCATCTTGCTGATGTCGCCACCGCGAGCGTACCTGCCCAGGGCCACCAGGGGCGCTCCCGGAAGGCGCGGGGACTTGTGCAGCACCACCAGCGGGTACCCGCGACGCTTCATGATGCGCAGTTGCTCGTCGTTGATGATGGTGGCGTCGGCGCGGCCTCGCTTCACGTCGCGCATTCCCTTGGTAGTGGCGCGGACTTTTTTGAGCTTGAAGTGCGTGGTCACGTTGATCTTGCCGCCGAACATCACCTTGTTCAAAAAAGTGGTCTCTTCCAGGTGATCCGAGGTGAGCCGCTTTCCTTGAAGCTGGGCCAGGCTCGTGTACGTCCCCTTCTTCACCACCAGGTACAGACGCTGACCGGCACCGTATAGGATGTCGACCTGGCCGATGACCCGCAGCTTGAGCCGGGTTCGCTGCTCGAGGTACACGCCCAGGGAGAGGACGGCGAAGCCCGGTCGGATGGAACGCACGCGGGCCAGGCAGCTCGCGTAGGTCGGGTGGAAGCTTCCGTTGATGGTGCTCGCCGGCCAGGCTGCCAACGATTCGATTCGGCGGAAAAACGGCGCCATATAGGTCTTGGCGCCGATGGTGGAGCCCGGGCTCCCTGGCATGCAGATGACGAGGTCCCGGCCGCCGGCCAGGGCCTGCCGACCACCGATGAGGCTCACGAGTAGGATCGCGGTTACAATGAGAATGCGCTTCATGGCTGGTTCCTCCGTAGGCTCTGGATGGTAGACGTCGCCCCCGGGGGGACTATTCACCGTCCTTTGGGGGAGGTGGCTGGGGCTCGTCGCTTTTTCCACCGGGGGATGGTTGGTCTGAATCCGTCCCCTGCTTCACGGGGGTGATTTTGGACTGACCGGACTTCACACGGTCGGCCTCGGCCTTGCGTACCTTGGGCAGCATTCGCAGCATGGCCGGCAGCACCACCAGCGCCGTTACCATGCAGGTGCTGATGCCGATGAGCATGGTCTGGCCCATGGACTTCATGCCTCCGTGGGATCCCGCCGTCAGAGCGCCGAAGCCGATCATGGTGGTCATGGCCGCCAGGAACACCGCGCCCCCCGTGTGGCGAATTACTTCGAATACCTTGTCCTCGCCCTCTTGTCGGAAGCGGTGGATGATGTGCACGCAGTACACCACTCCTATGCCCATGAGCAGCGGAACCGCTACGATGTTGGCGAGGTTGTAGTCGATCTTGAACAGGCTCATCATGCCGATCATCCAGGCCGCACCCATGGCCAGTGGGATCAGCGCCAGCAGCATATAGCCCACCGCCTTCATGTCGAACATGGCCATACCGCCCACCATCACCAGCACGAAGCCCGCCGCTCCCGTCCAGCCCGACATCTGGTAGGACCACACCGCGAGCACCGCCAAAGGAACCACGGCCAGCACGGCGTACTTGTCCTCGGTGAAGTCCAGCAGCAGCAGCAGCATGATGGCCAGGGCCGCCAGGAAGGCTGCGTTCAGGATCCCGTCCTTGATCATCTCGATGTGCACGTAGAAGGTCACCGGGAACCCGGTGGGAGACGCCTTGCGCTTGGCGGCCACCTTGGTGGTGGATTTGACGAACTTACCCAGGAAGATGCGGTTCCACACGCTCTTGTTGGGGTAGACGTACACGGCGATGCCGCCGCTCTTTCCCACGTAACGCTCCCGGGCGAAGGGCGGCAGGGACTTGGCGGTGATCTTTTTGACCCGGAGCATCTTGAGCACCATGGTCAGCCCCTTACCCAGCATGGTGAACAGCGCCTGCTGGAAGGCCTCCACGCGTTTTTTGGCGCCGGGGCGCGCGATGGGGCCGTCGGCCCCTTCGGTCACGAGCAGCTTCTTCACCCGCACGATCTGACGGCGCAGCTTGCCCAGGGCTTTGGCCTCGGACTTGCGGCCGTGGCGGCGGGCCAGGATGGACACCTCGTCGAAGGTCTCTTCCAAGCCGTCGAGGCGCTCCTCCAGCTTCACCGGATCCACCGGCGGAAGCTTTTCGTAGCGGTTCTTGAGCCCGGAGAACATCTTGCGAAAGGTTCCGATGATCTCGAGCTTTTTAGGCTGGTCGGGAGGCACCGCCTTGCCGATGTGGTCGACCTTGAGCACCTCCGCCAGACCCTCGAGCTCCTTGCCGATGGCTCGCGCCTCGGCCATGGTTTTGACGAGGATGCCGATGAACTCGGTCTTGAAGTCCGACTCCTCGATCATCTTGATGTAGGCCTCTTTGGACTCGGTGTCCTCGGGCATCATCGAGGTGATGTTGTAGTCCAGGGGCGGCTCCTTCTGTAGGGCAAAGGCGCCGGTGACCACCGCTCCCACCAGCAGGATCGCGATGGGATAACGGACCAGCAGCCGCACGGCCGCCGAGCGCTTGTGTCCCGTGCCGGGACGAGCGAGCTTGGGCAGGGGGCCGGGCTTGAGCACCAACATGGCCGGCAGGATCCCCAGGGCCGCGATGAGCATGAAGATCATCCCCGTGCCGGCGATGACCCCGAGCTCGGAGAAGGCAGTGAACTCGCTGATGGCCGTGGTGTAGAAAGCCGTGGCCGTGGTCAGGGCGCCGGTGAGCAGCCCGGGGCCCACGCCCATGATGGCCGTTTCCACGGCCTGCTTCGGATCCTCGCCGTTGCCTCGCGCCTCGTTGAACCGCGCGATGATGTGGATGCCGAAGTCGATACCCAACCCCAACAATATGGCCGCGAACAGCGACGTGATGAGGTTGAATCCTCCGTACAGTACGACCGTGAAGGCCACGGTCCAAAGCAGCCCCACCAGCAGCGCTGAGTTGGCCAGCACCGCCTGGCGAACCACCCGGAAGACCAGCATGAAGATGAGGGCGATGCCCACCAGCGCCAGGATGGTGGTGGTGAACATGTCCCGCTGGATGATCTTCATCTCGTCCACCACCAGGGCGGGGTACCCGGTGAACTGGACCCGGACGCCCTTGTGGCTCCGCACGATCTGCTTGGCCAGGGCCCTGGCGCGCTCCACCAGGGGGATGAGGGCCTTGGTTTCGTCGGAGTCCGTGACCGGGCGGATGAACAGGTAGAGGCGCTTGTACTGCCGGTCCGCCAGGTAGCCCTGGGGATCCAGGTTGGCCTTGGACAGGTCGAAGCGCTTCATGTACCGGTCCTCGAGCCCGGTGATCCTCTTGCGATCGGGGTCTACCAGCCAGGACTCGATCTCCTTGAAGAGCTGCTCAAAGATCTCGATGCCTTTGCCCTGGGCGCCGGACTTGAGCACGATGGGATCGGGGTTGGCCACCGTCTCTTTCACCAGGTCCTGGACGGCCTTGAGCATGGTGTCCAGGTCGGTGATGGAGATGAAGCGCTGCACCATCTTCGGCGACATGAGTCCCTGGCGCTTGAGCGAATCCTTGAGGTTCTCCAGCTCCTTGAGCGGCACGTACAAAAGTGCCCGCTCCTTGATCTTGTCTATGTCCACGTGATGCATCACGTGCTTGTAGAGCTTGGGCTCGGCCCGCAGCGCTTTGGCGAGCTTGTCTGACACTTTCCGTCGCTGATCCAGGGTTCCCCCCTCCACCACGGCGATGAGGTGGTTGGGGTTTCCGAACTCCCGCAAAAATGAATTGAGCTGCTTCTGGTAGGGGTTGTCCTCGTCCATGAGGTTCGTTCGGGACGTGGAGATGGTCAGGAAGGGCAGCGCCGCCAGGGAGGTCAGGGTCAGCGCCGCGGCCACCCCCAGCACGATGAGCGGCTTGTTTGTCACCGCGTATACGAAGCCGCGCAGGATTCGGTCCCGCAGCATCACCAGGGTCAACGATAGGATCAGCAGCATCATCAGCGCCAGCACCATCCAAGGCTTGCTGAACAGCGCCGCGCGCGCAAAGACGAGGGTCAGATCCACAGGGGTTCTCCAAACATAGCCACAGGCCACCCAGAATCCGGCCCCTGGGTCTGACTGTCAAGGTGAGATTGAGGGGAGGGGAGTGCGCGACCCCCGGCCTTCGCGGGGGCAGGCTCTACGTCATAGGACAAAAGTGTAGGTCGGTGTCTCAGGACGCAAGCCGCACGCGCCCGACATTTCGGAGTCGGTTGACGGCTGAGTTCACCCAATGTAATACTGCCGATAATTATTTTGCTGGAATCGGCTTTCTGAAAGCAATTTTGGGCCCTGGCTAGTGAGTCTTACACCATCAATTCAGGTGAATGTGCAATGCAAACACGTAGTCCCCATGGGAGTTTTTACGGAGGCAGAAAGCTGTTTCGACGCTTTGCCTTCTCGGTGAGCGTTGGGCTGCTATTGGGCAGTCTGGCGGGGTGCGGCGACCAATGCCCGGCAGACACTCCGACGGACGCTGGAGCGGGTGACGCCGGGGATGCGGCGACGCGCGAGTGCATCGTGCCCGAGGTGTCCTGTGGCCCGGGCGAAATCGCTGAATATGGGCTCTGCTTCCCGAATACGGATGAGACCGTGGTGACTGCCGGCACCTTTGATATGGGCGCTCCCAGCGGCACGGAGTTTCCCGTGCACGCCGTGACACTCAGTGAGTTCACTATCGACGTGACCGAAGTCACCAACGAGCGATTCGAGGCTTGTGTGGACGCCGGATGCTGCGATCCGCCGAGCTATGACGGCTCCTATACCGGCCGCGAGCCCTACTACGGGAACCCTCAATACGCGCAGTATCCCGTGGTCTTCGTTACCTGGGACCAGGCCCGACAGTACTGCGAAGGCCTGGAAAAAAGGTTGCCGACCGAGGCCGAGTGGGAGTACGCGGCCCGGGGTGACGATGGCCGAACCTACCCCTGGGGCTCGGGACCGCCAGACGACTCACTGGCCAATTTCGATTCGGCGCAAAATGGTGACACCGAAGCGGTGGGAGACTACCCGGACGGTGCTTCGCCCTTCGGCGCTTTGGATATGGCAGGCAATATCTGGGAATGGGTCGCCGACTGGTACGATGTTGACTACTACGACTCGAGCCCGGGCACCGACCCAACGGGGCCGGAGTCGGGGGTGTTCCGGGGTGCCCGCGGGGGTTCCTTCGGGTCCGGAGCGACGACGCTCTACTCCTTCTACCGGATGTCGTATCTGCCCACCGAGTCATTTGGTAACCTGGGCTTTCGTTGCGCCAGATAGCGCTGGAGGATCATCATGAGCAAAAATAGGAACAATGACGATGGACGTACGTCCTCCAGCCTCGGACGTCGGATGCTGCTCAAGCTCGCCGGAGCTGCCACGGTGGGCTTACCTCTCGCCGCCTACCTGGGGAGAGCACCCTGGAAAGGCGCGCCTTCGGCGCGAGCAGACTCGGGCGAGCCCCGCAGTCGAGAGTCGTACTGGCACGGTACGCACTTCGTACAAGAGACCGTCGACTACAGCGCCTTGGACAGCGGAGTCATCAGGGCGCGGATCAACGGCGAGTGGCGGGACTTCATGAACCGTCCACTACATCAGGACTTCATCGACTGGAATTTCGGGGCGCGGCTGGACATGATCAACGGCGCGGGCCCCATGTGCCTTGACGGCCCGCACAGCGGGTGTCTGGCCACCTACGGAGCGAACCGCGGCGACAGCGTCTTCTCGCTCAACAACGCCTTCAAGGGGTTCGGCTTTTACCCCAAGGAGTCAGTCCTCGAAAACTCCCTCCAGGTCATTCTCGATAACTGGAGTGCGGACATGACGACGAAGCTAAACATCCTGAAGGGCTTTTATGAAGACCAGTCCATGTGGGATTTCCGCCTGCTGAGCTCCCTGGAGCTCTACACCACGCGGGTATTCGAGACCCACAGCTTCCTCAATCAGATGGCCAACCCCATTGCCACAATCTGCTGGCTGGCCATCCCCGGCTCCTACGAAGTGCGGGCCATTGCGCGATTAATCCACCCGGACGACCCGGACATTCCGGAGATGGACCTCAAGCGAATTCACTGGACCAATGCTTTGCACGATTTCTACCACGGCGGGCCCTTCCCCGAGGCGGACAACCTCAGAAATATCGGCTGTATCTACTACAACGTTGAGACGTTCGACAACTCGCCCTATCCCGGCCTGATGGGTGTTCGTGTGACGCCGACGCTGTAGAAGACTTCTTTCGTTCCTACCGGACGTTTCTCACATATCCACCACACCGTTGACATGCAGGGCCGGATTCACAATCTGCCCGTTGGACCACACGGATCCGTGGCAATCACAAGCCACCTGTCCGTGGTAGTTTTGCGCATGGCAGGAGCCACAGTGTGTGGGCGTAGTGTCGGTCCAGGAGGGGGTCGTGTTGCTGCCCCCCTGGAGTGTCGCTCCGTGGCAGTAGGTCATGGAGCAACTGCCGGTGGTGCGATCCCAGGCCGGATAGGTTCCGCCGGTGGTCGCCGTGGTACCAAACGTCACCTCCGCCGGAGAGGGGCTGTCGCAGTGCCCTTCATCCAGCACGCCCTGGGGCGTAACGTGGCAGTCCGCGCAGGTCATCGCCGCGGCCGTAGTGCTGGCGGTGGAGTGGGCCAGATGCGCTCCCACGGTGATTTCAGAGGGATCCGTGAGTCCATCCAGGTTCGGTGGCGGGGCTGGGTTGGAGGTCGTACCGTGGCAGTCTCCACAACCTTCGCCACCCGATCCGCAGCGACTCAAATCCGCATCGATGGCGGCGGCGTCTTGCACCACCTGTACGTCCGGTGTCACCTGCACATCGGGCGTCACGCTCGCGTCTGGTTCCTGACCGTCGTCGTCACCACATCCTCCCACCAAGCAAAGGATCAGCGGGAGCGCCACCAAATACAGGGTTTGCGGCCGGGGGAAATGATTGACATCACGCATGATTCCTCCTGATGAACAACAGTCTGGCCGCCGAAAGGCGACGAGGGGCAGCTTTGTGCCATTCTCTAGCACGATTCAATATCAGCAGAGTAGTGATTGTTTTTCGTCGGCTCGAGTTGAGCCATCGGAATTATGAGAATTGAATCTGCAATACGGGACTGGTATATGTGTGTTGAAACCAATTGCTCTGCTTGCGTAGGAGAATTCTAATGATGACCAAAATAGGGTGTTGTATTTTTTCGGTCGCTCTCGTCCTTTCGCTCTCCGTGGCGGGTTGTGGCGACGACGACGGCCAACCGGCCACCGAGACTCTGTGCTCGGATACCGAGGACAACGACGGGGATGGTCTCACCGATTGCGACGATCCGGACTGCGTCGACGCCACGGAGTGCCAAGGCCCGGTCTGTGGAGACAACGTCATTGATGACGGCGAGGACTGCGATGGCGATGAGCTCGGTGAGGCCACGTGCCAATCGGCTGGGTACGACGACGGGACGCTCACCTGTAGCGAGTTCTGTGGCCTCGATTTGAGTGATTGTTTCGACTTCGAGACCTGCGGAGATGACCAGGCCGGCGGCGACGAGGAGTGTGACGGCGACGACTTCGATGGCCAGACCTGCAGCGACTTCGGCTTTAGCGGCGGTTCGCTTACCTGTGACGAGTTCTGTACCGTTGACGACTCCGGCTGCTTCGACAGCCTCGACACCTGCACTACGGTGGGTAGCACCTCCATCCCGATGGCCGGCACCCTCACCTGTGCCACCGAAACAGGAACCTCGATCGAGTGGGACTGGTACCACGTCGCGGTCATCGCCGGTGACTGCGTGTACATCTTCGCCGACAACGGAGTAGGCGCCGCCGATCTCCTCGCCTTGGCCGTGGACCCCGATGGGGAGACCTCCTACGGCTTGACGGATGACTATAGCCAGCTAGACGACGAGCGCGACTGTTCCACCGACACCTGGGCCGGTTTCGAGTGTCCCGAAGCCTCGGTGGTTGCCGAGTCGGATGGCGACATGGTCATCATGATTGGTCAGTGGGCCGGAGATGGCACAACCCCCGGCATGGACACCTGCAATGATGGCATGAGCGAGTATACGCTGTACGTGGCCGTGAACGGCACCGACGCCACCCCGATTCTGGACTCCGACGACACCGCGATGATGTAGCCGGCGGGTGGGTCAACAAATGAACGAGCTGCTCGACACGGCGCGGCGGGCGGCGCGGCGGGCTGGGGACCTTCAGCGGGAGCGGTTTGGCGATCCCGGCGTGATCCGGACCAAGCATCCCATGGAGCTGGTGACCGAGGTGGACGTGGCCTGCGAGGACGCCATTCGGGAGATCATCGGCGCGACGTACCCCGACCACGATTTTCTGGGCGAGGAGTCCGGTGATAGTGGTGGCGGATCGCCCCACCGGTGGATCGTGGACCCCTTGGACGGGACCACGAACTTTGCTCGGGGGCTGCCCATCTTTGCGTCGTCGGTGGCCTATGCCCATCAGGGCGAGGTGCAGGTGGCGGCCTGTGTGATCCCCCTGTGGAGCGAGGAGCTCTGGGCCGTTCGGGGCGGCGGGGCTTTTTGCAACGGCCGGCCCCTGCGCGTGTCGGATACGGGTTCCCTGGATCGGGCCTTTGTGGCCACGGGCTTTCCCTACGACGTGAAGGAGCGCGCCGACAACGGGCTGGACCAGTTTGAACGCATGGTGATGTCCACCTTGGCCGTGCGGCGGCCCGGCGCCGCGGTGGTGGACCTGTGCTGTCTGGCGGCGGGACGATTCGACGGGTTCTGGGAGCTACGGCTCAAGCCCTGGGATACGGCGGCGGCGGGGCTTCTGGTCACCGAGGCCGGCGGGCGGATCACGACCTATGACGGCTCCCCTTGGGATCCCTCGAGCCCCAATATCCTGGCCTCCAACGGTCACCTCCACCAGGCCATGATGGACGTGCTCGCGGATCGGGGCTGAGCAGCACTGCCATGGCGCGAAGTAGCGTGCGCGGACGGATCATCTTGTCGGCTTCCCGGCGCACCGACCTGCCGGGCTGGCACGCGGACCGGCTCGCCGGGCGGCTGCGGGAGGTCCTGGCTGGCCGTGGTCCCGAGGGGATCTACGGGGTGGTTTTCTGGACGCGATTCCCGGGGGCGCTCACGTCCTCGCCGCTCAAGGAGCTGCTCACCGATGACCTGACCAACGTCTGTGTGAACCTCACCTTGACCGGTCTGGGAGGTACGCGGCTTGAGCCCCGCGGACCGGCCGCCGAGGAGGTGCTCGGGGACCTGCCGGAGCTCATCGCGCTGATCGGCGGGCCTGAGCGTGTGCGTTGGCGGTTCGATCCGCTGATCCCCACCGACGATCTTCTCGAGCGGTTCAATGCCCTGGCTCCTCGCTTCGCCGCCCTGGGAGTGGACACCTGCACCTTCGCCTTTCCGTCGGCGCGCAGCCTCCGGGGCAACCTGGAGGCGCGGTACCGGGACCTGGGCGTCCCCCGGTGGCCGGACGAGGCCGCCCGCCGAGACTTCGTGGCCCGTATGGCAGCCGTAGCCGGGCCGCTGGGGATCCAACTCCTGAGCTGCTCCCAGCCCGAGGTGCTCGGCTACCATCCGGCGGTGCGCCCGGCCCAGTGCATCCCCGGCCACGTGCTCGCCACTGCCCACCCACCGGGGACCCCCGGGCCCAGTGGCAAGGATCCCAGCCAGCGCCGCCACTGCACCTGTCCGCCCAGTCAGGACCTGGGCGACTACCGCACTGACGCCTGCTCCACGGGCTGCCTCTACTGCTACTCCACCCTGGGCGGCCCCGACGCCGGCCAGACCCTGCCCTGGTTCCTGCGGGGGCGTTGACCCGACCGCTCCCCGATTCCCATTGACAGTCACCGGACCGACTCATGGTGCAAGCGGTGTGATACGCTGAGTTTTTCGCCCGAAGTTGCAGGAGGTGTATTGTGGAGCGTGCCAAGCTGGTCCCGGCAAATCTGTGCGTTGGTTTGACGGCCCTTGGGCGCATGGGCTTGCTTCTGACTGCCGCGTGGTTGCTGGGAGGGTGTGTCGTAGCTGGTTCCTGGCAACCTTCGTATGTGAGGAAGGCGGAGCGACGGGTGGAGCAACTGCCTGACGATCCGCGGGACCGGTCCGGGGCGTTTTCTGCTTTCTTCGAGCAGAATAAGCCTGGGGTGCTCCATCTCCGTGGCCAGATTCGTACCCGTTGCCGATATTCTGAGCAGCAGGTGTACCGGGAGAGTGAGTACTATCGGTGCCCGGAGTGTGGTCCCTCCTATCATTGGGGTGGATGGCTCATGGGTACCGGCACCGTGCTGGGGGCGATCGGTGCGGGGTTGGTCGGCGCGGGCGCGCACGAGGACCGCACAGGGGATCCACCCGACAGCAAGAAGGTATATCGCCAAGTGGGCACGGGCATCTTCCTGCTGGCCTTTGCCGCGGGCCTCATCCCCGCCGCCATTTTGACACTGCTGAACGTAGTCAAAGTGAAGCGACAGCTGAAAAACAGGGTGAGGCTGCTTGAGACGTCGCATGTTGAGCGGCGTGAGTTCACTCGTGCCTGCGGTGTCACTACGCTGACCAACACGCCAGTGGACATCTTCGTGAACCTACGCGGCATGTCGCGTCGCGGTGAACCGTATCTGCTCAGGCGAGTCACGGGAGATGCCAACGGAGTGGTCCAAGTCGACCTCGCTAAGGCCATGGCAAAAACGTGGGCCAAGGAGATCGGGGGTCATTTGCTCATCAGATGGAAGAGGACGGGGCGGAAGGAGAGGGTGCTCATGGGAGCCACCATGGACGGGTTGAGCGAATCGCTGGTAGTGGTGCTCAAGCCACGGGAGGTGGGAGTCGGATCCCAGCAATGGAAGGTAGCGCTAGGGGGAGCTGGGCGTTCTCGTATCGCCCGAGTGTCCTTGCGATGCGCCGGCAATATACCCCTTGAGGTGAAGGTGCTCGCCTCGCACCCGAGTCGCCTGCTGCGCGTCTATGTGCGGGGCTTGCCCGTGCGCAAGGATGCTCCTGCCTTGCTACGCAAGGGGCGCGCCTTGCGTGTGAAATGTATGCCCAACCGGGTGCTCGAGGTGCAGCTTCTGGCCAGGGCCTGCTGCCAGACCTCCGTGACGATCACCGCGCGTATGGCGTCGCGTACGAAAACTTCGCCGAGGTGATTTCAGCGTGAGAACGGTCCTCGAAATAGCCTGTACCGGAACCGAGATCCAGGATTGGACCGAGGTTCGGCGGTGCGATATCGGCTCAGAGCACGCGACGAGAGTTCCTGGTAACAAGGAGTGTCCATGATTCACGGCCCAAGACTGCTTCCTGTTCTTGCCCTTGCCATCGGCGTTGTCTGTGGCGTCGGTGGCGCTGCCTGTCACCCGCCTGCCGGGGGTTGGGGTCGGGTGCGGATTTTGGAGAGTCACCTGACCTCCACGAGCTGGACCGTGGTGGTGGACGATCAGGGTCAAGGCGTGGAGCTCTTCGTGGACGGCTCTCCCAGGCGAGGCCTGTGCCGGCGGGGAGGGCAGGGGGTTCGCTGCTGGGTGAGCGGTCTGCGGCCGGGGTACCACCGGTTGGCGGTGACCGTGGCGGGCAAGGGGACCTCGCGGCGATCGGGACTGTCGGCCACGCGAAAGCCCTTGGATGAGATCTTCTACGGTGTGCTGCTGGACCGCTTCGCCGATGGCGATGCGTCGAACAACTTGCGGGTGAATCCCGAGGACCCCTTGGCCGCCCACGGAGGGGATCTGCGCGGTTTGCGACGGCGGCTGGGGCATTTGAAGCGGCTCGGGGTGACGACCCTGGTGGTCTCGCCCCTTTGGGAGTCGGGTCGCCAGAAGCCAAAGGTCGGGGCGCTCGGGCTGTACGTGGGTGCGCGGCCCCTGCGGCCGCGGCTCCTGTCGCGCGCCCTCGGTTCGTCCAGATCGCTGATGCGGCTCCTGCGGGCTGCCCGTCGGCGGGGGCTGCGGGTGGTGCTCGATCTGCCACGTGCGGGCGCCGACCTGGGCTCCTACCTGGTCACGCTGCGCACCTGGCTCACCCGGACCTTGGCCGACGGTGTACGGATGGGGCCCTTTGCGCCCGGAGAGGAGGCGGCCTGGGCCAAGGCGACCGGTCAGTTGGTCCGTTCTTTCACGCCGCTGCTGCTCATTCACCACGGCACCGGCGATGTCGGGCGGCTGCGTTCGGCCCTGGCTAAGGTCCCGGCGGGCGCCGGCCTCATCGAAAGTAAGGCGGCCGGTCGCGCGTTGCTCGCGTGGGTGGGCGGGGCGTCTGGCGTCGCCGCACCCTCGGGCCCGCTGACCAAGCCGTTGCCCCGGGGCGTGGTGCGCGTGCTGAGCAGCCATCGGGCCCCGGTCCTCGCCAGGAGGTTGGGCTCGGGCGCGCGCGGTTCCTTGACCTTGACATTGCATCTGCTTCTGGCCGAAATACCTAAGGTGTACTACGCAGACGAGATGGACCAGCCCCCGCGTGGCCAGGCCCACCCGGACATGGATTGGTCTGAGGTCAAAGGTGGCCCCCGGGGGCAGCTCATCCGGAAGATCCTCGGCCTGCGCCGGGGCGTGGCGGCCCTGCGGCGCGGCGATCAGACGGTGGTTCGTCGGGGCGACCTTTTGACGGTGGGGCGGAGCCTGGGGCGGTGCCGGGTCATCGTGGTGGCCAACCGCTCGAACAAGCCGCGTACGCTGGTGCTCGATACCACGCAGTTGGGGTGGCCACCTCAATCCGGCGAGTTGGAGCTTGTGGATCGACTCGGTGGGCGCGGCTACACCCTCGTGAAAAATCGGCTCACCATCGAGCTTACGCCTGTGTCGGCGCGGGTGCTCGTGCCGGCGGGCAGCGGAGCGTGCAGTGGCTGAAGTCAGGTTCGAAGACGTCAAGAAGTCCTTCGGCAAGGTCACGGTCATTGAGCACCTGGATCTCACCATCTCCGGCGGTTCGTTTGTGGTGTTGGTGGGGCCTTCGGGCTGCGGTAAATCCACCACCCTGCGCATGATCGCCGGCCTGGAGGAGATCACCGACGGAGAGTTGTTCATCGACGACCGGGTGGTCAACGACGTATCCCCCAAGGACCGCGACATCGCCATGGTCTTCCAGAGCTACGCGCTCTACCCGCACATGACCATCTACAAGAACCTCGCCTTCGGGTTGCTATTGCGAAAGACCCCCAAAGCGGAGATCGACAAGCGGGTGCGGGGCGTGGCCGAAGTGCTCGGGCTCGAGCCCTTTTTAGATCGTCTGCCCAAGCAGCTCAGCGGCGGTCAGCGGCAACGGGTGGCCATGGGGCGCGCCATCGTGCGCGAGCCCAAGGTGTTTCTCTTCGACGAACCCCTGTCCAACCTGGACGCCAAGTTGCGCGCCCAGATGCGTCGGGAGATTGCTCAGCTCCACCGAGACAAGGGCACCACCATCGTGTACGTGACCCACGACCAGGTGGAGGCCATGACCCTCGCCGATATCATCGTGGTCATGCACGAGGGGAGGATCATGCAGCAGGGGTCGCCCCTGCATCTGTACGACCGCCCGGTCAACCGGTTCGTGGCCGAGTTCATCGGCAGCCCGCAGATGAACATCGTTGCGGTGACGGTCCAGAACAAGGGGGGGGAGCTGGTGCTCGCGGGAGAGGGATTCGTTCTCGCCGCGCCTCAGAGCTTTGACGTAGAGGCGGACCAGTCGGTGCTGGTGGGGATCCGCCCCGCGGACGTTCGGATCCTGAGCGGTGACGCGGATGATGCGGAGGTCACCTGCGTCGGCGAGGTGGAGGTCCATGAGCCCATGGGCGCCGAGGCCATGAGCACGGTGGTCACCAAGCTCGGCACCATCACCGTACGCGAGGAGGGTCACGGATCGGCGTCCATCGGCGAAACGGTCCGGTTGGGCTTTGGGGCGGACCTGGTGCACCTGTTCGACGGCGAGACCGAACAGTCCCTTCGCAAGGGCTCCCAAAGTGAGGAGGAGGCGTGATCCACCGGCTCGTTCCACGATCCGGAAGTCTGTTCCGGCTTTCGACGGCTCCGAACGCCGATGTCTGCGTTGCTCCTCAGTTGAGTACTCCCGGTACGCGCCCTCGTCGCGCCTTGCCCTCGTCGCTCGGCCCTCGCCGAAAACCCGGAACGCTTTTCCGGGTCGTAGAACGAGTGCTCGCCGCCCCGGTGTGGGTGGTAGTTTTCGGCTTGAGCCTGGGCTTGGCGTGGCCGTTGGCGGGGTGCAACCGCCAACGCAGCGAACATGTGGTTACCCTTTGGCACTCCTACCGTGGCACGGAGCGCAAGGCGTTGAAGCGGCTGGTTCGCGCCTTCAACGAAAAGGAGCGTACCCGAGCGAAGGCCTTCACCGGCTACACCCCCGCACGGGTCCGGCTGCTGCAGATCTCCTTCGACAATCTGCCCAACAAGATCACCAACGCCGTGCCCCGCGGCCATGGACCGGACCTGTTCGTTTTTGCCCACGATCGTGTGGGCGACTGGGTCTCCAAGGAGCTCGTTGAGCCCATCGGTTACTGGGTGGGTCCTGCGTTGGCGGGGCGGTTTCTGCCCAAGACCCTGGGCGCTTTCGCCATGGGGCAGCGGCTCTACGGGCTGCCCCTCACCTACAAGAGCGTGGCACTTTTTTACCACGCGGATCTCATTCAGACGCCGCCGCGTACCACCGAGGAGCTGCTTTCGGCGGGGCGCCGGTTCATGAAGAACCGCGGTAAGGGCTACTACGGGCTGGTGTACGAGGCCGCGGACACCTACTTCCACGCGCCCTGGCTTTTTGGTTTCGGCGGGCGGTTTTTGACCCGCTGCGCCGCGGGGGAGGCCCCGGCGGGGAGCTGCAAAAAGCGGAGCCTGCCCATCCACACCCCCGAGGCCGTACGGGCCCTGACCTTCGCCCGGCGCCTGGCGGGCTCCGGAGGCATCGTACCGCCGGAGGTCACGGGCCAACTGGTGACCTCGCTGTTCACCCAGAAGAAGGCGGCCATGGCCATCTCGGGCCCCTGGTTCATCAGCGATCTGCAGGCTGCCTCCAAGCATCGTGTCCTGCGTGTGCGCGTGGCACCTCTGCCGAAGGTCTCCGAGGCGGGCAACCGCCCCGCCGCGCCGTTGCTCACCGTGGAGGGGATCTTCCTGTCTCGGTTCAGTCGTCAGAAGCGCCTGGCCTTCCGGGTCATGCGGGCGCTCACCAGTGACTCGGCCTCGGAGTTTCGTCTGAGAGCGGCCCGCCAGCTACCGGCCAACGTGCTGGTGGATAAGAAGCTCAGTGATCCCCGGTCCAGGCTCCACTCCCCCATGCTGTCGGCCTTCCGGCAGCAACTGGACTACGCCCGCCCTACGCCCAAGACGCCCTTCATGCGGGTGATCTGGGAGCCTTACAAGAAGGCCCTCGCTGCGGTGATCCAGCGGGGAGAGGATCCGGACGCCGCGCTGAAGCGGGCTGCTAAGGAGATCCGGCGCGTGCTGGGCTCCTGTCTGGGGAGGAGGCAGTGAAGCAGCGGACCGCCAGCCTCCGCGGTGTGATCCTGACCTGGTTCCTGGGCGCCGTGGTGTTGGGTGTGTTCACGTTGGGCGCCATGGTGCGTCAGCGGAACCTGGCCACGCGCGCTTCCAACGAGCGCGCTGCCCGGCAGCGGCTCGCCGATTTGCAGGGGCCGGTGCGTATTGCCCTGGCCCGGGGCGAGACTGCGCGGGTGCAGGAGCTGCTGGAGGGGGCGGCGAGTCGGGCCGACGTGTCAGAGGCGGTGCTGCTCCGGTCCAAGACGCTGTCGACGAATCTGGCGTTTTTGAGGGATGTACACCTGGTGGCGCACGGCGATCGAACCATCGGGGTGGGGCCCATCCGCGGTGAAGTGCGGTCGCGAGCCCTGTCGCCCGCCTACGCCAAACAGCTCTACGACTGGACGGGGCGGGTGCTCGAGCGCAAGCGGACGGATCTGCGCTGGCTCAGCCCGCCGGGCGTGGCGGAGCGTATGGAGGTGGGGCAGCGGATCTCCCTGCCCAAGGGGGACTACGTCCTGGGGTTGCGAGTGAGGCCGCTGATTCGGCCGGTAGCCGTGCCGGTGTTGCTGCTGGTGGTGTTGCTGCTGATGGGCCTGGCGGTGCCCCTTGCGAACCGCGCGGCCACGGGGCGTTGGCAGTGGCTCGCCAGCGGCGCGGGCATGGCGTTCATGGGCGCGGCCTGCGGGGTGCTCCTGGCGGGATACGAAACCTGGGTGGTGCGGGCGCCGGCTTCCACGGGCGTGGGCGGGCTCCTCTCCACGGGGATCTCCCAGGGGGTGCCCGGCGGAGGTGTGGGGTACGTCTGGGGGCTGGTGTCGCTGGTCGTTCTCGGCCTGGTGGGGCTGGCCTGGCGCGGCACGGGGCATCGGGTGGCCAGCGCATTCAAAGAGCACCGGATCGCCATGGCCTACATCGTGCCCGCCGCCCTGGGCATGATCGTGCTGGTTTTGGTGCCCTTCGCCGTGGGCATTGTGCTGGGCTTCTTCAACCACTGCGACGGGCGCTTCGAGTACGTGGGGTTGGCCAACTTCACCGACATCTTATCGGGGGGCGGCACCTCCGTCACGGACCCGCTGAACTTCTGGTTCACCCTGGGCGTGACGCTCCTTTGGACGAGCCTGAACGTGGTGCTCCACGTCTCCATCGGCCTGGGGTTGGCGCTGCTGCTCAAGGACCCGCTGCTCAAGGGCAAGGGGGTCTACCGGGTGCTGCTCATCCTGCCCTGGGCGGTGCCCAACTACATCACCGCCCTCATGTGGAAGGGCATGTTCCACCAACAGTTCGGCGCGGTGAACCAGGTACTCGGGGTCTTCGGCATCGACAAGGTGAGCTGGTTCTCCCACTTCTGGACCTCCTTTACGGCGAACGTGGTGACCAACACCTGGCTGGGTTTTCCCTTCATGATGGTGGTGACCCTGGGCGCCCTGCAGTCCATTCCCACGGACCTGTATGAGGCCGCCGAAGTGGACGGCGCCTCCAAGTGGTATCAGTTCAGCCGGATCACGCTGCCGCTGCTCAAGCCCGCGCTCTTACCGGCGGTGATTCTGGGCGCCATCTGGACCTTCAATATGTTCAACGTGATCTACCTGGTGTCTGCTGGAGAGCCCGCGGGGTCCACTGACATTCTGATCACCGAGGCCTACCGCTGGGCCTTCATCCGCCACGAGCGCTACGGCCTCGCCGCGGCCTACGCCACGCTCATCTTCTTGATCCTACTGGCGTATTCACTCATTACCAACCGGGTCGCCAAGGGTGCCGAGGGGACGTTTAAATGATCGGTCGCCGCAGCCGGGTCAAGTCCGTACTGATCCACGCCGTGCTGATCACGGTGACCGTGGTGACGCTCTTCCCCGTGGCCCTGGTGATGCGCAAATCCCTGTCGCCGGGCAACGAGTTTGAGCTGAGCCTCAATCCCATTCCGGAAAAAACCACCATCAGCCACTACAAGACCGTACTGAGTGCGCGTGACTTCTCCGGCCGCTGGCTTTTCGGGCGCCAGCTTTGGAACTCCTTCGTGGTGGCCGTGCTCACCACCATCATGGGCGTGTTTCTCGCCTCCACGGCGGCGTATGCTCTCAGTCGGTTCCGGTTCCCGGGGCGCCGCTTCGGCATGATGATTTTCTTGGTGGTCCAGATGTTCCCGGCCACGCTGATCATGATCCCGCTGTACGTGATCCTGGACAGGCTGGGCCTGCTCGATTCGGTCCTGGGGTTGGTGCTGGTGTACTCCACCACGGCGATCCCTTTTTGTGTGTTCATGCTCAAGGGGTACTTCGACACCATCCCGCGTGAGCTCGAGGAGGCCGCCTGGATCGACGGCGCCTCCCGTTTCGGCATGTTCTGGCGGGTGGTCCTACCCCTGTCCAAGCCCGCCCTGGCGGTGACCGCGCTCTTCTCTTTCATGACCGCCTGGAACGAGTACATCCTCGCCGAGACCTTCCTCAACAATGAGGCCTCCTACACCCTGCCGGTGATGCTCAAGCACTACGTGGGCGACAAGTCCGCTGACTGGGGATCCTTCGCCGCCGGTGCCATCCTCGTGTCCCTGCCGGTCATGGCCCTGTTCTACATGCTACAAAAGGCCCTGGTCTCCGGACTCACCGCCGGAGGCGTGAAGGGGTAGCTGGTGGGCTGGGGAATTCGCCGTCAGGGGGTCCGAACGCACCGGAAACCGGTGTTGACCGGCTCGCGTGTGGGGTCGTCCCACTCGCGCCCCGTGACCCTTTGATAGATGGTGTCGGAGTGGTAGAAGCCCCCGCCTCGGATGACCTTGTTTGCGCTGTTTGTCCCGGAGTTCACCGGGTCCGTGCAGCCGCTCGCGCAGTCGTTGTAGATGTTGTCGTCGTAGGTATCCAACATCCACTCCCACACGTTCCCCGCCATGTCCATGAGCCCGTAAGGTGAGTCTCCATTACCGCTCGACAGGTACCCCACTGGCCAGGTTTGCGGGGCGGTGGCCGAGTAGCACTGGTTAAAGTTACTGTAACTGCAGCCGGGCCCCGGGGAGTCTCCCCAGGGGTACATTCGCTGGTCTGGGGATGCGCCCCGGGCGCCCTTTTCCCACTGCGCCTCGGTGGGAAAGTCGCCGCCCAGCCAGGCCTGACAGTACTCACGGGAGTCCAGCCAGGGCAGGCAGTTGATGGGGTGGGATTCCCGCCCCGCCGAGGTCGTGGTCCAGTTGCACAGCTCACTGGTGCCGGTGTCGTTGGGCGTGCTGGTGCACGCTCCCGCGGTGCGACAAGAGCGGTACATGGCCAAGCTCACCTCGGTCTTCTGGATGCAGTAGGCGGTGAGGGTCACCGTGTGGCGGGGCTGCTCGTCCGTTTCACAGGTGCCGCCCAGCTCACCGGAGTTGCAGCCCATCTGGAAGTCTCCGGCGGGGATGTGGGCCCAGCCAATCGGGCAGCCGTTGGCGTGGCACTCTCCGACGCCGGGCGCGTTGTCGTCGCAGTCGGCGGCCAGGTCGCAGTCCGTGCCGCGCAGGGAGTCGCCGTCGGCGTCGGTGCAGTTGGCGCAGCCGCTTGCGGTCCAGTTCTGGTCGTCTTCGTCGCAGGAGTCCTCGGGAAGATCGCACCCCGTGCCGCGGTACCCGTCCCCGTCGCCGTCAGCGCAGGCCGCGCAGCCCGCCACCGTCCAGTTCTGCCCATCGCTGTCGCAGGCGTCGTCTCCCGCCAGGCAGTCCACGCCATGGTTGTCACCGTCGTTGTCCTGGCAGGTGAGACTTTCGCACGTTCCGTTGGCGCAGGCGGTTCCCGAGGTGGTGGTGCAGTTCTGGCAGCTCCCGCCGCCGGCGCCGCAGTAGCTGTCGGTGATTCCGGTCTGGCACACGTCCGCCAAGTCACAGCATCCGGCGCAATTGGTTGGGTTGCACTGGGATCCGGCGTCGGGGCTCCCGTCTGGGGGAAGGCCTGCGTCGTCGGTGTCGGCGTTGGTGTTATCGTTAGCGTTGGCGTTAGCGTTGGCGTTGGTCCCGGGGTTGAAGCTGACCAGGCAGCCCCCGAGCAGCAGTGAAGCCGATAGCACTGTTTGGGTCAACCACAGACCACAAAATGACCAGACAGCATCTTTCATGCGAACCTATTCGACTCTCGAGGTGTGGACATTACTTGAGTATTACGCAAGTGGGGCAACAGCGTCAACTCGATGTCGACTCAGTGAAGATCGGTGGGGTGTCTGGATCCGGCTTGGTGGCGGTCATCGTAGGGGAGTGATCTAGGTGTCTGTTTTCGACGTCGGATCGGCTTCGGCGGTGGCCTCGGCTTCGGCTTCGGCGGTGGCTTCGGCGACCATTTCAGCGACGGTTTCGGCGACCCCTTCGGCGTCGGCCTTGGCCTTGGGATCGGCGTAGAAGGCGTTGTACCGGGCATCGTTGTACGGCGCGTAGTCGATGGGCCAGGCGTCGATCTCGGTGTTGCCGTCGAGGCCACCCTCATGTCGGATGGTCAGCGCCATGGGGCGGACTCTGCGGTAGCTGCTGGTCTCGGGCAGATCCTCGTTGTCTTCGCCCCCGGCGGAAAACAGCGTCAGGAGCTGTACGTGGTCGTCGTCGAATTTGCGCTCGAAGCCCTGCTCGATCTTTTCGTGGCCCCGGATGAGCGTGTGGCAGCCGAGCTGCTGAAGGAAGGCCTGGGCCTGCAGCCGACCGAAGCCGAAGCGATAGGTCTCGCTCTGGAGCTTCCGCGGGATCACGTCCGCGATGCTGGGATCGCTCCAACGCATCTGGAAGGCGGTCATTGGCTCATTGAGGCTGGGCAGGTCCCGGTCCGCGTTCTCCACCACGCCGTCGGCGGGGATGCCGCCGTGGGTGAACAGGATGCGTCCGAAGATCAGCACATGGGGCAGGGCGTTGAACAGATCCCGGTAGCTAAGTAGCAGCACCGGGGGCGCCACCTTTCGGAACGCCTCGATGGATTCTGCTGGGCGTACGGCGCTGTCCACGCGATCGTTCCGCGGATCCACGAAGAAGTCTTCGTGGTTACCGCGCAGCAGATGGACGTGGTCGGGCGCCAGCGCCACGAGGCGCAGGGCCAGCCTCAGGACGCCGTCAAAGCCGAACCTCCCACGGTCCAGGTAGTCGCCCATTAGCACCAGCTTCGGGTTGGGGGCGTTCATGGGATCGGCTCGGTAGGCTTCCAGACGCTCCAAGAAGGCCGACTGTTGGATCGCCGCCTTCAGGCAACTGTAGCAGCCATGCAGATCTCCGATGACCGTGAGCTCGTATGACTGCACCGGATGTGGCGGCAGCACCCACACGTGCTCTTGCAGGAAGGGCGCCATTCCGGAGAGGTCGTCCACCCGCTTGATGCCGTCGAGTTTGCCGCGCCCCAGGCGCCGCTGTTGGCGGAGCAGGGTTTGGAGGGTGAGCACGGCCGCCTGATCTCGGGCCAGCTCATCGCCCAGATCGCCATCGAAGCCCTCGCCGGGGAGGTGGCGTTCCAGCTTCTTGAAGTAGTCATGGGTCGAGGGCTCGTGGGGCAGGGCGTCGAGCTCGGTGATCTTCATGTGCCGCGGAACCAGCACCCGGTCCGTGGGGGCCTCCTCACCGTCTGTGTGGTTCAGCAGATCCGAGAGCTCGTGGCGCAGCTTCAGCTCCGCCGGGTGAGCTTCGCCGTCGGCCCACAGCAGGCCGTTCAGGGCCGAGATCAGGAGTTTTTGCTGCTCCTCATCGAAGGACCCAAAGGTCTCGAAGCAACGCTGTCGCAGCTTGCTCGTAACGAAGTCCTGGTGGGACTCCTCCTCGGTCACCGACTCATGCATGAGATCGATGACCTCCTCCTCCACCAGCTTGAGCATGTCCTCGAAGTAGCCGGCGTACAGGGCGATCTGCTCGTCGCGGTCGCCCGGCTCGGCGCCCTCGGGAGGGTGGTCCACGCGGTACTCCACCACCTGCCGGATCACGTCCTTGATAAAGGCCATCTCCGAAGGATCAAAGTGGCCATCAATGTACCCGAACGTCACCAGATAAAAGATGATGCCGCTCATCTGCTCCTGGGCTACGTCGGGATCTGTGCTGAGTACGAGCATGGTGTCCCTCCGGGCAAAAACAAACCCTGACCCTACACCCGGGCCCGATTTCTCACAAGAATCGAACCGGTGAGGGGACTTTCACTTCACCGGCGCCCGCTCCCGTGCATGGGCATCGTCCCCGCCGGAAAAAGGATCTTCATGCAGTCCGCCATGTCCTCCATTTTCTTCATCTTTAGAAAGCACCGCGCCGCCTCGTCGGCTTTTTGCCCGCCGGTTTTCTTGAGGCCGTTGATGCAGGCCCGGCGTCCACGGCGTGCCTTGTCCGTGGGCGCGCCGGTGACCTGAGCGAACACTCCGAGGGCGTGGGTGCAGGCCCGGGTCCACAGCGCTTCGCCGGACTGCGGTTCACCCGCCATGGTCTGGGACACCGCGGGTTGCGGGGGCTTTTTGTCCTGGCAGCCGCTCAGTGTCGCCAGTACCGCCAGTGCCGCCAGTGCCGCCAGTGCCGCCAGTGCCGCCAGTGCCGCCAGTGCCGGGATTGTGGCCGACGGGATGGAAAACGAAACGTAGGATGTACCGGTTCTCATGGTCGCGCACTACACCACCGTAGCTGGCGGTGGTCAACCGCGTGCGCTGTCAGGGTGGTCGCAAAGTCGGAAAATAGGTGTCATCCCGACCGAGCGCAGCGAGCGGAGGGATCTCTTACGTGCTCAAGTAGGAGAGATTCCTCAACTCGCCTTCGGCTCGCTCGGAATGACAACCGTCGACAAGCGGGTCAACAACGACTTTGCGACTGCCCTGCGTGCACAGTTGTGTCTTATTGCTTCGATGGTAGAAGCGGCTATATTGTAGGCTCTCTGCGCATGATTTGGCGTGGAAACCGAGGAGTTGAGGCTTTGTTTGAGAAACGTGATTTTAGCCGGCTGACTGCGCTGGCCTCCTGCGCGGGCTGAGCGGCCAAGACCTCCCCGGAGGTTCTGGCGCAGGTCGTGCGTCCGTTGATGGATTTTTTCCCGGCCGATCTGGCGCCGGACGTGATCATTGGCTTGGGCGCCGTGGATGATGCCGCCGTGCACCGCATCGGGGACGGGCGGGTGAGCGTGGTGTCCCTGGACTTTTTCCCCCCCGTGGTGGATGACGCCACCGACTATGGCGCCATCGCCGCCGCTAACTCCATGTCCGACGTCTGGGCCATGGGCGCGGATCCGGTGCTGGCGCTGTGCATCGCGCTTTTTCCGAAGGACATGCCCACCGGGGTCGCGTCGAAAATCCTGCTGGGCGCGGCGGAGCGGGTGCGTGCCGCGGGAGCTGTGATCGCCGGTGGCCACACCATGGACAGCCAGGAACCGGTTTTTGGGCTCGCGGTCATTGGTCTCGGCGACGAGGACGGACTGATGCTCAAGGGCGGCCTGAAGGTGGGGCAGAAGCTGGTGCTGAGCAAACCCCTGGGGTCAGGTCTGCTGACCACGGTGGCCAAGCGTGGAGACCTCTCGGCCGAGGACCTGTCTGACGCCATAGGAATCATGAAACGCCTCAACGGCCCGGCGGCCCGGGTGGGGCGTCAGTACGGCGTGCGGGGCGCCACGGATATCACGGGGTTCGGCTTGGCGGGTCACGCCTTGGAGATGGCTGCGGGCGCGGGCGTAGGGTTGCGTCTCGGGCTCGACGAGGTGCCCCTCATGGGGTCGGTGATGCGCTGGGCTGAGCAGGGGGCCTTCGCCGGAGGCGCCCACCGCAATCGGAAGGCCTACGAGGGACGGATCACCTTCGCCTCCTCGGTGTCCGAGGCCCTACAGATGTTGCTGTTTGATCCGCAGACCAGCGGCGGTCTGCTCATGGGCGTGGACGCGGACCGCGCCGACGCGCTGGTCGCCCAGCTCCGCGAGACCGATCCTGAGACCGCCATCGTCGGCGACGTCGTACAGGGGTCGGGCATGGAAGTCGGGTAGCACCCGGCCTGAGCGATCGAGGTGTTTTGAGACAGGTCCTTAGCTCTTTTGCAGCTCCGACTTGAGCAGCCCTACGATGTGTTCGTAGCAGGCCTCCAGTTGGGCAAGGACCTTCGCCGATCCTTCCGTGGTTCCCTTCCGGCCCGCGTCCTCAAGCTCGAAACAGACTTTGGCCAGCAGGCTGAGCCCCAGGTTGGCGCTGCATCCCTTGAGGCCATGGGCGGACCGCTCCAGCTCCTTGGCGTCAGCTCGCTTCACCGCCTCGCCGATGGCGGTCAACATTCCCGGGGCGTCTTCGAGATAGATGCCGATGAGCTCGTTCAATAGCCCCTGGCCACCCATGGCGCGCAGGGTCTCCAGACCCTCGGACACGTCAGCGTTCAGCGCTACCGTCTCGTCACTGCTCAGGGGGGCCGCGCCGGCGATTGTGGTGTCGACCTCAGGCGCGGTGTCGATCTCAGGCGCGGTGTCACCAGGGGCGTCCTGGTGGGACGGCTCGGGCTGGTGGGACGGCTCGGGCTGGTGGGACGGCTCGGGCTTCGGCAGGGAGGAATTTGTGCTGGACCGCCCCTTCTTGGGCACCACCGCCCAGACTCCGCTCGGTTCGTCCGCGTCCGGGAGGCGTTCGCTTCGCTCCAGGGCTGCCATCAGCTCCGCCACCTGAATGGGCTTGGACAGGTAGTCGTCCATGCCCGCCTCCGCGCAGCTGTCCCGATCCTCCTTGAGGGCGCCGGCGGTCATGGCGATGATTCGCGGTCGGAACTCGTCGCCGAAGATCTCCCGGATGCGGCCGGTGGCCGTGAGCCCGTCCATCTCGGGCATCTGCACGTCCATGAGCACCACGTCATAAATTTGTCGCTGGACCGCGTCCACGGCCTCCAGCCCGTTAGCCGCCACGTCCGCCCGGTACCCCAGCCGACCGAGAATCAACAGGGCCACCTTCTGGTTCACGACGTGGTCCTCGGTGAGAAGCAGCCGCAAGGGGTGACGTTTGCCCATGCCCGAGTCGAAGAGCTCCTCGGTTTTGGCCATGTTCGCAGATGGGACCACCCGTTGACCACCCAGGGCCTGTTGCAGGTTCCGGTGCAGCACGTCGGCCTTGATGGGCTTGACCAGGCTTACCGCGAAGAGTCGAGCCTGGTCCCGGTCAGGCGCCCCCATGGAGGTGAGCAACATCAAGGGCAGCTCCTTGGGGGTGCGGTGTTGGCGGATGGTGTGGGCCAGTTGTACGCCGTCCATACCCGGCATCTGCATGTCCACGATGGCCACATCGTACTGCTCGTTGGCCTCAATCAGTGCCACGGCCGCCGGCCCGGATTCGACCACGGTGGAGTCCATGCCCCAGATGCGGGTCTGCTTCTCGAGGATCTGCCGGTTGATGGGGACATCGTCGACGATGAGCACCCGCTTGCCGCGGAGGTCTTCCTGTTCGGTGACCAGGTGGGAGCGATCCCGGGGCGTGGTCTTCTCGCCGCGGATCGTGAAGAAGAAGGTGGACCCCTCGCCTGCCACGCCGCTGGATTCCACCCAGATGCGGCCGTGCATCATCTCGGCGAGGCGCAGGGAGATGGCCAATCCCAGGCCGGTGCCGCCATAGTGGCGCGTGGTGGAGGTGTCCACCTGGCTGAAGGCCTGAAACAGCACCTCCAGTCGGTCCGGCGGAATGCCGATACCGGTGTCCTGTACCCGGAACTCCACCTCGTACAGGTCGTCGGACAGATTCGTGCAGCCCAGGTGCACGGAGATTTGGCCTTCGTGTGTGAACTTCACGGCGTTGCCGAGCAGGTTCACCAGGATCTGCCGCAGCCGCGTGTGGTCACCGATGATGGCCGCCGGGCAGTCGTCGTCGATGAGGTAGCCTATATCCAGCTCCTTCTCGGCCGCCTTCTGGGCTACCAGATCCAGGGACTCCTCTATGCAGTCCCGCAGATCCACGGGCACCTCCTCAAGATCGAGCTTGTCGGCGTCAATTTTGGAGAAGTCGAGGATGTCGTTGATCACCCCGAGCAGGGCGTCGCCGCTGGAGCGGATGGTGTCTACGTAGTCGCGCTGGTCCGGGGGCAGCTCCGTGTCCAGCAGCAGCCCGGTCATACCGATGATGGCGTTGAGCGGTGTGCGGATCTCGTGGCTCATGTTGGCCAGGAACTCGCTTTTTGTGCGGGCGGCGTCCTCGGCCTCCTCCTTGGCCTCCTTGAGCTCCCCGAGCACCACCCCCAGCTCCTGATTCTGGGCCTGCAGCATTTCGTAGACGGATTTGGGGGTCTCCTTCGCGAGCTGGTCCACCCACTGCGTGACGTGGGCGGCGGTGACGTAGGATCCGCCGGGAGGCAACCGCTTGGCCAGGGTCACCACGGTGCCCTTGCCCTTGTTGGACTCAATGTGAAACCGGTCCACCAGCCGGCGTGCGCCGCGGATCCCCAGGGCCACGTTGGAGACGCCGCTGTCCACCGCGGCGAGTACATCATCGAGGTTCCCGATGCCCGGGCCGTCGTCCGTGATCACAGCCTGCAGGTACTGGCGCTGCTTCTCGCTGACCACGGCCACGTCCACGAAGGCGTTCTCTCCGTACTTCAGGGCGTTGCGTGCGATCTCGGACAGGGAGGTCACCAGCCGGGTGGTGTCGGCCACCGAGAACCCCGCTAGCTTGGCGATTTGCTGTAGCCGTTGGCGAGCCAGGGGGATGTCCTGCTCGAACTGAATGGCGATTTTGACGATCGGTAGATCCATAGTCGTATGGGTGGCTGATGGGTAGCCGTCGCTTCGGGTTTGCGCTGTTGGTTCTAACCTCAGGAGAAGACCACATTCTACAGGCTGCATGGCTTCCACCGCAAATTGATCCTGGGGTAGGTGATCCCGCTGCGGCGGTGGGATTAGGCGGTCTTTCCGAAGTACGCCAGGCCGATGAAGCTACCCAGGAGGCAGACGCCGATGGTGAGGGCGATGTAGAGCGCCGCGGTGAGGGTGTGGCCGCTTCGGGCCAGGGTCACGGTCTCGACGGAGAAGGTGGAGAAGGTGGTGAAGGCGCCGCAGAAGCCCGTGGCGAGCAGCGCCTTAGCGGTGGGGGAGGTCATGCGCTCGCTGAGCAGCAGCCCCAACAGGACGCCGAGGGCCAGGGAGCCGATGATGTTGGCGGCGAAGGTGCCCCAGGGGATGGTGGTGGTGTTCTTGGGGTTGAGCCACAGGCCCAGGGCGGCGCGCGCCACCGCGCCGGCTGCACCGCCCAGTCCAATCGCTAGCCACTGCTTGAGCATCATGATGGTGATCGCGTCCCTGTTGTCGTAGTGGGCTTATAATACCATCATCAGCGCTGGATTCGAGACTTGACGACGGCTCCTCTCCCGCGAATAAAGAGTCCATGATCAGAGTGGTTATTTGCGTTGTACTGCAGTGATTTCCGACAGTGAGCTTTTCAGATAACAGCGGACACCCCATCGATGGCCCGATGACGGCGGATCCCAAGGGGCAAGACGACTTCGTGAGCGACGGCATCGTCTCCTCGGAGATCACCCGGATCTGGGGCGCCCGGATCCGGCTGGTGGTCGCGTCCACGGCGCTGGTGCTGGCGCTGGTGGGGCTACCGGTGAGCCCGCTGCTCTTTGGGGTGCTGGGGGGCTATCTCGGCCTGGCTGGGGTGGCTTTGGTGTGGGCTCAGGACATGCGCTGGCCCGCTTGGCACCTGGGCATATTCCTGGTGCTGGACGTGGCCGCCACGAGCCTTGGGGTCTATGCATTCGGGGTCAACACCATCATCGCCGCGTTCTTCTTCCCCCTGGTGGCGGGCTACGTCTTGAGCTGGGGCGCCCGGGTGGGTTTTGCGACCATGGTCTTGACCCTGGCAGTCTACACGGTGCTCGTACTGCTGCAGCGGTACTCCGTGCTGCCGCCCGCGCCCCTGGCCCCGGTGCCGGCGCCGCCCGCCGGGCCGGCGTACTACGGCTTGACCCCCATCCCCCTGTTCCTGGTGGCCTTGGCGGGCGTGTACTTCTTCATGCACTACTCCATCCGCCGCATCGGGCGGCAGAACGAGCTCCTCCAGCAAAACCTGGTGGCCGCCCAGGAGGCCGAGGGGCGGCAGCGCACCTTACAGGAGCGCCTCGCCGAGGTGCAGCGCCTCGAGAGCCTCGGGCGTCTCGCCGGCGGCGTAGCCCACGACTTCAACAACATGCTCACGGCCATCCAGGGGTACGCCGAGCTGCTCAAGGATGCCGTGGCGGACGACCCGGTGTCCCTGGAGGATCTGGACGAGGTGCTGCGCGCCACGGGGCAGGCCGCCGAGCTGACCCAGCAGTTGCTGGCCTTCAGCCGCAAGCAGGTGGTCCGGCCCCAGGTGCTCGACCTCTGCCGGATGGTCCAGGGGCTCGAACGCATGCTGGTCCGGATCATCGGCGAAGACGTTGATTTCCAGGTGCGCGTGGGGCATCAGAGGTGCTGGGTCAAGGCCGATGAAACCCAGCTCGAGCAGCTTATCGTCAACCTCGTGGTGAACTCCCGGGACGCCCTTCCCC
The DNA here is from genome assembly GCA_029938605.1 of Deltaproteobacteria bacterium. Lineage (GTDB taxonomy): Bacteria > Myxococcota_A > Polyangia > HGW-17 > JAJRWW01 > JAJRWW01. The sequence continues at coordinate 59,566 of JAOZUO010000015.1, forward strand.
AGGGCGGCAGCATCGTCGTGGAGGTCAAGCCGGTAAAGGTGGCGGAGGCGGCCGCCCCGCCCTTGGATCTACCCGCCGGTGGGGACTACGTGCTGCTCACCGTCCGTGACTCGGGTACGGGCATGGACGCCGGTACCCTGGAGCGCATCTTCGAGCCGTTTTACACCACCAAGGAGAAGGGGCGCGGAACCGGGCTCGGCCTGGCTACAGCGTATGGAGTCATCAAGCAGCACGGCGGCGGTGTGCGCGTGTCCAGCACGCTGGGCAGTGGCACCACCTTTCGTGTGTACCTCCCTCAGACTACCGAGGCGGTCGAAACCCGCGCCGACTCCGCTTCGAGCGCTACTGGCGGGGATGAGACTCTGCTCGTGGTGGAGGATGAGCCTACCTTGCGGCGCCTTGTGGAGCGAGTGCTCACCCGGGCGGGGTATCGGGTGTACACGGCGGGTGACGGCGCGGCGGCACTCGTTCTGTTAGAGGCGCATGGGGACTCGGTGGATCTGCTCCTCACCGACGTGGTCATGCCGGGGATGTCCGGTCAGCAGCTCGCCCGGAAGGTGACCGAGCGTCTCGGCGACCTGCGGGTGCTCTTCATGTCGGGCTACACCGACGGCACCATGGTGGACGACGGTGGCCTCCTCGCCCAGGACGTGAGCCTGCTGGAGAAGCCCTTCCACGAGGCCGTCCTCCTTCAGGCCGTCCGTGCGGTGCTGGACCGGGGTCAGTGGCGTCAACCGGTGGATGTGGCGGCCAGCGAAAAGTAACTGTCCGCTCTCAGTTTAGAAGGGCTGGTACACTACCGAGCCGCTGGCCATCCAGCAGCCGGCCTTGGGATCGCATCGGATCATGGCGTTCTCGTGGTAGAAGCTCTCGATGATGGTGTAGCGCTTCATGTCCGCGGCCACCACGTAGAACAGGTCCCGGCTGTTGCGGAAGCGGCGATTGCCCACGTACCGGCCATCGCCCACTTTGCGCAGCCCGCGCCAATAGTGCTCGCGGTACTTGGACCAGGTCTGCCCCATGTCGGCGGATACCAGGTTGTGGAACACGATGCGTCCCTTGTCGTCGAGGTAGAACTCCTCCCCCGTACCGCCGGCGGACAGCGCTCCGATGACCCGGAAGTGGAGGCCGTTGTTGTCGGATCGGAGGAGCGCGCCGTCCCCCCGGCCGCGACTCCACCAGCGCCCCTTGGTGGTGGTGGTCACCGCCAGGATGGTCTTGCCCTTGGCGATCATGTTCACCACGGGGTTTGACTGGCCCGTGAAGATCTGCCGCCAGGTGCTGCCTTTGTTGGTTGAGCGGTACAGCTCACCCTTGAGTCCGGAGACGTAGAGCGCGTTCGAGGCCCGCAGCACCTTGAAGAAACCCGCCCAACGGTTGGCGTCCGTCGTAAGTTTGCGGAACACGCCCAGGTGCCCGGTGGCCTTGAGGAGTGTCGCCCTCTCCCCGCCCACGTAGACCGATCCATCGGTGTCGATGAAGGCCGACAGCAGCGGTCCCAGCCGCTTGGGCAGCAGGGCGTTGCGCCAGGTGCGCCCGCCGTTGACCGAGGTCAGCACCTGCCGGTGGGTCACCACCACCAGCCGCTTGCCTCGCACGGCGAGATCCTGGATGTTGCCCCAGAATTTGTAGCCAAAGTTGTAGTTCCAGTTTGACCCGCCGTCAGGCGTCACCGCCACCAGCCCCTTGACGCCCACCAGGATGCCGAAGTCACCGTTGAAGGTGAACGTACGTGCCCTTGGGAAGCTGTCGGGCGAGCTGATCTCCCGGCTCACCTTGCAGGCTTTGCCCGCCTTGGGGAGCACGTTGGCGCACTTGGTCAGCCGCTCGCTTTTGGGGAGCTCACCATACTGGGACTTGTCCTCGGGCTCGCTCCAACTCGTGCCTCCGTCGGTGGATACGAACAGTGACCCTCCGGCAGGGAGGAGCAGGCTCGAGCCCTTTTTCACGATATTGGTGAAGTTCTTTCTGGCGCCGGGATCCACCGTCTTCCAGCTCTTGCCCTTGTTTGTGGAGAGCAGGATCGTGCCGCCGCTGCCCACGATGAGCGCCTTGCTGCCCGACACCCAGATGTCGTTGAGGCTGCCCTTGATTTCGAGCTGTACCTGGTTCCAGCCGTCCCCGTCGTCGCTTTTTGCGAGGTTGCCCCGGGCGCCCAGAGCGAAGTACGGACCGCCGGAGAAGCCTCCCACCTTCCGCGTGCGGCCAAAGGGCACACGGCCCTGGTTCCAGGTTTTTCCTCCGTCGGTGCTGGACTGGATGAGGTCCCCGTCCACCACGAAGATCTCCTTGCTTGTCACGGCGTAGCCCGCGCCCTTCACCCGGCACACCAGGCCCCAGGTCTTCTCCACGCTGCCCAGCTTGCAGATCCCCTGGCTCGTGGGCGCCACGCGGGCGTCCGGCACGGTGGGGTGTACACTGGTGGGGCCCCAGGTGCGGCCGCTGTTTTTCGTCGTCCACACCTCACGTCCCACCTGGATGAGGATCTTGTTGCCCAAAGAGTAGATCTTCGAGGGCCGTTTCCCCTTGGGGAAGCGGAAGCCGTGGAACAGTGAGCCATCGTGATGATAGGACACCACGATGCCGCCCCTGCTGATGGCCACGGCGATCTTCTGGTTGGCCGCCACATCCGTGAAGTTGGCGTTGGTGACCTTTGGCAGGTCTTCCCACAGCAATCCCTTTTTGGACCAGGCGGCGAAGCCGACCTTGCCCACCACGTAGTACGGCCCGCCGGCCCGCCCGTGCACCGCGAAGCTTTTACCGTGTTGGACGCGCTGGTAGTGCCAGTTGCGGCCCGAGTTCTTCGTGACACCCACGTGGTTGTCGTTGGTCAGCACGATGGCGTTGCCGTTGCCGATGGCTGCCGCATCGTAGATCTTGTCTGCCAGGAACACCGGCAGGGGCCGCCAGTGCAAAAAGCCCTTGGCCAGCGTGTTGGCCTGGACCGAGCCCTTGCGAAGCTTGGTGGGCGCCGCGGCCTTGGCGATGGGGTGGGCCGTGGCGCCCGACTTGCCCATTCCCTTGCCCGGGGCCATGGAGGAGGACTTGAAGAGCTTCGTGGCGTCGGCGAGGGCCCCCTTCTGCTTCCCCTTGTTTTGCTTTTTGCCCTTCGTGCTCTTTGGGGACTTTTTCTTGTCTGCGTCGCCACAGCCCAGGGTTGGGGAAAGGAGCATCGTTCCACAAAGGAGGCAAAGTAGTGTCCGAGTTCGTCTATTCAAGGCAGCCCTCCATATTAGGCATCGTCGGGAACCCAGCGTACTGTGATCTTTGTCAAACGCCAGGAAAAACCGTTCGGCAGGTCTGGCCAACTCCGGCGGTCATGGTACTATTTGGGCAGCCTACGCATTCGCCTCCGCTGGGTGTTCGGGGCGATTAGGGGACACGGCCGATGAAAGACAAAAAGTACGAACGAACGGAGACAGTCGCGTACGACCCCGGGCGCCAGCGTCGGGACGGCATCGACGTGTCGGTGAAGCTGACGCCGGCCATACACAGCAAGGCGCTGGACATCCGCCGTATCACCGGGGTCGCCAATCTCAAGGCGGTCTTCCTCGCGGCATTGGACAAGCACGTGGGGACGTTGCGGTTGGTCATGGAGGACTACCGCATCTTTGCGGCGCCCGAGGACTTTGGGGATGAGAACTCCGTGCCGGTGACCACGGCCATCAAGAGCGTGGACGCCTCAGAGGTGGAGGACGACGACGTCATCACCGAGATGCGTTTCGGCTTCGAGGTGGTGGAGCTCAAGCTCATCGCCGAGATCCAGGATATGCTCATGCTGGGCTCCACTGACATCTCCACGCCGGTGACCCAGGCGGTCATGGCCTACTTCTGGATGTTGGACAAGCAGGCCAACGGCTATCCATCCATTCACGCCGTGAAGGAGGCGCCTCCCCGCTGTGTGGAGCTGGTCTTCAACCACTCCACCCTGCTCATCGAAGGCGGATGACGGGTTCTTAGCTGCCTTAGCGGGGTACGCAGACCAGAGCGGTGGACGGGGTGGCTCCGCTTTCGAGGATGAAACGGTCCTCGTCCCGGGCCTGGGAGCCGGGGATGGTGGCGCAGGACTCATTCTGTGGATAGGCCTTTGACACGCAGATCCCCTCGCTGGGGGTGGGGGACTCGGCGCAGAACGTGGGGGCGGTCCCGTCCAGGTCTGGGCAGTAACCGTCGCAGGGCAGCGAGCAGAATCCGAAGAGCTCATTGGTATCCGAGGTCTGGTAGGTGAAGCAGAAACCGGGGACATCGCCCGACAGGAAATCGCATTCACTGTGGTCTTCACAGGGGTCGCCCACCCACGTTTGCCGGGGAGGGGTCACACCGTTGAGCAGCGGAAAGGTGTCCACATCGTCGAGGCGGGTGAAGGTGAATCCAGCCTCCTCGAGCTCGGTGAGCATGGCGTCCAGGTTTTCAGGAGTGTAGGATTTGGTGTCGTGCATGAGCAGGATCCCGCCGTTTTGGGCGCGGGCCTGACTCAGCACCCAGCCGGGGAAGTTGGCCCGGTACTCATCGGGTACGTACCGGAAGGTGGACTCCGCGCAGTAGCCGTAGCCGCCCGTGGAGCTGTTGAAGCACCAGTCCGCGGTGTCGATGTGCCAACCTGTGACGTGATAGTCCAGGTCGGTGACCACCGCGTAGGTGGTGCAGTTCGTCGACCCGAAGGGGAACCGGAAGAAGGTGGGAGTCAGGCCGGCCTCGGCCAACAGCGGCGCCAGGATGTCGTGGGTCAGCTGCACCTCGGTCCGCCAGGTGTCTGCTGAGAGATTGGAGGCGTTCAGGTGGTTCTGGCTGTGATTCCCGATGATGTGCCCGTCGACGATCATCTGCCGGATCAGGTCCCGATGGGCGTCAGTGGTGATTCGTTTGCCGTTGACGAAAAAGGTCCCCGTGGCGTTGTGAGCCTTGAGCACGGCGAGCACTATCGGAGTCCGGACCAGGTCGGGACCGTCGTCGAAGGTCAAGGCGATACGGCCATCGAACCCCGAGTTGTCGGGGGGGCGGACACCGCTGCAGGTGGCTCCGTCAGCCTTACCTTCGGTGAGCAGCAACTCGGCGAAGGCGTCGTTGAGATCCTCTTCCTCTTCGACGTCGCCCTTGGTGTCGCCCTGACAGCCCATGAGGCCTACCGCCACACCGAGCACCAGGATGGCGCGTCCCACATGCAATTCTTTTAGGAAACCAGTCATTTTGAACTCCCAAACAGTAAGCTAACTTTGCAGTTTAGCGGGTTTTCGTGGGATTGCAAAGACGTGATTTACACCCGTGGATACCTCCCGGGATTCAAATCAGGATCGAGGAAAAGCCATCTTGCGTCGTGTACTTGAAGATCGCGGCGCCCACCTGGTCCGACGCGGAGTTGGCCTTGCGCCAGAGCCAGCCGCCGGTGTTGAAGAAGCGGATAGGGCTACCCCCTATGTCCAGGGGTACGTAGCGGTTTAAGGGAATGGGCCAGTGGGTGTGGCCGAAAAGGACCCGGTGGGGATCCGGGAGATGGGGCTGGGGACGTTTGGGGTGGGCGCGGAGGCGATCGATCTCCTGGAGGGTGGCGTTGTAGAAGGTCTCGAAGTGGGCCCTGGTGGGGGGACGAAGCAGGAACCTGGGATCGTACCTGGCGTCCGGGTGCTCGCCCACGGCGTTGGTGAGGACGTGGCGAGCACCCTCCAGGGCGAGGTGCAGGGGCAGGCGCGCGGGCCGACTCCACCAGGGGAGCTTCTCCTGTAGCCAGGCCATGGCGCGCCTCATGTATCTGGACATGCGCCCGGTGTCGCCGTCGCGTCTCTCCTGCTGGAGGTTGCGGAAGACGTCCGAGAGCCGGCCGGCCTGGCCCAGGGAGGCGGAGTCCAGCTCGTTTAACGGAACGTTGAAGCCCACGAGATCCTCGAGGGTCATGTCACCGCCACCGGGCTGCAGGCCCAGGTCATCGTAGGCCAGGCGGCCGGCGATGCGGCTGCCGAGGCACCAGAAGTTCTCCAGGTAGTGGCCGTGGGTGATGAGCCAGGCGGTGGAGTCGGAGGTCACGAAGTACAGGTTGGGGTAAGCAAAGTTCACCGGGAGGCCGGGCTTGGCCGGGGTGTTTGTGTCCGGATCCGCGTCGATGGCCGACAGGTCGTCGAGGAAGAGACCGGCGTAGCGCGGGCCGGGGGGCGGGTTGGGGCGTACGTCGGGCAGAACGAGCTTGCCTCGCATGGACTCGCCGGTGACTGGGTTGGGTGGGGCGTTGGGGCTGTCGTCCAGGACGCCGGGCACGGTCCAGAATGTTGTGGGGAGCTTGTTGTTGCGGATGCGGTTGATGACGTTGCGCTGGTGTACGAAGGTCCGGTAGGCGCTGAAGTCGTGGTTGCCGGCGAGATAGATGATCTCCTTGGCGAGGCCGTCGCCATTGACCGCCTGTAAGAAGGTCTTGGCCGCGCCGTAGGCCTGGGTATAGTTTGCGATGGAGAGGTCGAAGATGTCGCCGATGAGGATCAGGTAGTCGTTGTCCTTTCCCACGGCGTCTTTGAACTTTTCGTAGAACCTTCCCAGGCGCCAGCCTGTTTTGCTATCGGGGTCGTCGTCGACTTCGACCACGACGCATTCAGGGTCGCCGAGGTGGATGTCCGAGGCGATGGCGAGCTTCATGTTCGGGACTCCGGGGGGGCTTAGGCGGCTGGCGCAAATAAACTTATCATCTAGAACCCGATCCATCACGACTGCCTGCGTTGCTCGTCGGTTGCATACGCAGAGTATGCGCCCTCCTCGCGCCTTGGCAGCCGCGCGCCTCGTGTCCCAACTTGATAAGTTTATTCACGCCAGCCGCCTTAGATTGGGAAGCCTGGAGCGATCATGGCGGTGAAACGGTCGGGATCGGCCACACCCTGCAGCTCCATGTAGTGGGTGCCGGCGGCGAGGTGGCGCGCGCCGGCCTTGGCGTCGTCGTTGCCTTCGGTGGCCAGGAGCTTGCCGAGCTGGCGGCGGGCGGCGGCGCGGTAGAGGTGCGCGTCCACCTGCTTCAGGAGGTCGATGGAACGCTTGAGGCCCGCGATGGCGGCGTGACGGTTGTCGCGGAGCTCCTCCTGGCCTGCGCGTAGGAGCGCGGCAAAAGCCGGGGCCCAGACGAGCCGGGTTTTCTCCAGGCGCCGGGCGTCCTTTTCGGCGCGGCGCAAGAGCTTCTTGCGGTTGGACTGCTCTTCGTCGGGGAGCTCCGCGATGGCGGCGAGTGCAGAGCGAGCGCGCAGGTGCAGGGCCTCGCTGATGATGGCCGGCACCGTGAGCAGATAGGACTTTCGCAGGGGCTTCCAGTCCTTGTCTACGCGGTCCAGGGCGCGTTGGCCCTTGCCCAGGTACAGATCGATCTGCGTGCGGGCCAACAGCGCGTCGTAGTGCTGGAGCTGGTAGTCGTTCAAGGGCCAGCTCTCCATCATGGAGTCGATGCGCTGGCGGGCGGCGTCAGGACCCTCACGATTGAGGAACACGACGTTCATGAGTCCGAGCACCAGGCCGGAGCCGGCGTACAGATCGCCTCGGCTCTGGGCGTCCTGGGCCATTTCGGGCACCCGCCGTTCCAGCTCGGCCAGCTCCCCGAGGTACCAAAGGGCGCAGATCTGGAAGAACCGCGCCACGCCACGTTCGTAGGCCATGCCCCGCTGCTTGAGGCTCATGGTTTCGGTCTCCACGGCAAAGTCGTGGGACTCTTGCCAGTGGCCGACCATGAAGGAGCTGAGCATCTTGGCGCCATGCAGGTAGCACTGGACCACGGGGTCAGTTTTCTGCTCGAGGAGGGATTCGGCAGCCTTGAGCAGTCGGCGCGCGTAGCGGGAGTCTCCCTTGCCGAACCCGGCCATGTACGTGGCCTCGGTGGTGAGGGCGTTGCAGATGCGTCGGGGCTCGCCCAGGTTCAGCGCGGCGATGGCAAACCGCGTGGAGAAGTCAGAGCCACGGATCTGGTCGATACCCGAGAGGCTGGTGGCCATGCGGTGGTTGATGTCCACCCTCACCAGGGCCTCGGCGGAGACCTGGGACTCGTCCCGCTGGCGGAAGCGCATGCCGCGCATACGGATCTGAAGGCGGCGCAGCAGCAAAGAGGCGAGGGCGCCGAAGCTGGACTTGGGAAGTCGCATGCCCAGGGCGGCGCTGACCTTCTTCATGGCGGCGAGCCCCTCGGGTACGTGTCCACCGCGCAGGAGCTGGCTGGCCACGAGGCACTCGAGCTCCAGGGCCTCGGCACGCTTGGCTCCGGGCACGGCCTTGAGGTAGGCCTCAGCCGCTTCGGCGGAGTGACCCATGGCGGCCAGGGCCTCGCCCAGGTGGATCCAGAGCTGGCGTCTCTTCTCATCCTCGTCCTGGGGCCAGTTGGCAAGAGCCAGCCGGTACATGCGAGCCGCGCGTCCGAAGGCCAGGGACTCAATGGCCTGGGCGGCGGCGTCGGCGGCGAACTGCGCGGCGCGCTCAATCTCCCCGGCGCTCTCGAGGTGGAAGGCCATGAGCTCGGCCTCGGCGTGGCCCAGGGCCTCGAGGGCAATGGCAAGCTTCCTGTGCCAGCCTATGCGCACGGCGTCATCGAGTCGCGCGGCCACGGCCTCGCGTACCCGGTCGTGGTAGGGCTCCACTGAGTCGCCGCTCTGCACGCCTCCGCTGCGCACCAGGTGGCCCACCCGCAGCACGGACAGGTGCCGGGCGAGCTCGCCGGGCTCCAGCTCCGTGGCGTGCATAACCACCTCCTGTGGGATGGGCCGGCCCGCTAGGGCCACCACCTCCACCAGCTCGCGCTGGGGCCGCTCCAGCTCGCATACGCGGTCGTAGATGGCGTCGTCCAACCGTAGGAGCTGACCGCGACGGTCGTGGTGCGCGGCGTCCAGGGAGTGGGCGTGGCGCACCAGCTCGTGCACAAAGAGCGGGTGACCATCGGCCTCGGCGGTGATCATGTCCGCCCGTGAGGCCTCCTTACTCGGGTCGTCGGTGCCCAGGGTCAACAGCCGGGTGGCGAGCTCCCGGGTCTCGGATTCGGCCAGGCCCCCCAGGGCGATGCGCTCGGTGCGGCAGGGGAAGATCTTCTCGCTGTCGGCCACCAAGGTCCGCGTCTCCTCCTTGTCGGTGGGCGTACGCAGGGTGGCCACCAGGGTGATGGCGGGGGCGTCCGGCATGGTCAGCAGCGCGTCGAGCAGGGTCTTGGAGTCGGCGTCGGCCCACTGGATATCGTCGATGACCACCAGCACGGGGTGGATGTCCGCCAGGTGGGCCAGCAGGGATTTCAGGGCCCTAAAGGCCATGGACCGCGCCTCGTGGGGCTCTAAGGACTCCTGGCGGATGCGCGTGATCTGGTAGGAGACCACCACCCGCTCGAGCACCGGAAATACGCGGGCCAGCACGTCGGCGTGGCGGGGCAACACCTGCAGCACCTGATCCTTGGGGAGCCGTCCCAGGGCCTCGCTCAGGGAGTCCACCACGCCGTCCAAGGCCTTGTAGGGCACCAGCTCGTGCTCCAGACACCGGCCCACCAGGGGAATCAGTCGCGGGTGCTGCTCTCGGAGCTGGCGGACGAACTGCCGCTGGAGCTCACTTTTTCCCACGCCCGAGGGGCCGTGCAAGAGCACCGTCACCGGGCCGCCGGATTTGTCGTCCTCGTAGACCTGGCGCAGCACCGTCAGCTCCCGCTCGCGGCCCACGAAGATGGAGCGTCGGCTGGGCGTCGACAATATGCGCCGTCGCGGTACGGAACCGTCTTTGGCGCCGAGCAGCTGCAGGACCTTGTGGCCCGTGGGACGATCGTCGGGCTCGTACTGCATCAACGCGTAGCACAGGGCGTCCAAATCCTCGGGTATGTCAGGCGTGATGGTCGACGGGCGGGGCGGATCGTCGGTCTGCTTCTCCATCATGATCTGTAATGGCGCACCGGAGTAGGGAAGCTGGCCCGTGAGGCACTCGTACAGCAGCACGCCCACCGCGTACCAGTCCGCCGGAGGCCCCACCTTGCGGGAGGCAGCCTGCTCCGGGGCCATGTACGCCGCGGTACCCACGGGGAAGGGGCCCGTGGAGTAGTCTGCGTCCTTTTCGCGCACCAGGCCGAAGTCGAGGACAATCACCTCGCCCGCGCGGTTGACCATGATGTTGCTGGGCTTGATGTCCCGATGGACCCTACGGCCATCGTGCAAGGCCATGAGTCCCTCGGCGAGCTGTAAGATGCCACTGCGGAGGCGTTCCTCGTCGTAGGTGACCTCAAAGGCCTCCATGGGCCGGGTCAACGGGTTGCGCTTGCCCGATTGTTCGCCCGATCTTTCGCCCGATTGTTCGCTCGGCTGCTCGCCCGACGCCAGACCCGCCAGGGGATCCGATCGGAGGCGACTGCCCGATTCCAACCCGGGGATCCGGTCACCACTTCCGCTGAAATCTCCGCTGCCGCTGTCGCTGCCGCTGTCGCTGCCGCTGTCGCTGCCGCTGTCGCTTGGTTCGCCACTACCACTTCCGGTCAGCAGCGGAGAACGGTGTGATAGTAGCGCTTCGGGGTTCGACTTGTTCGCCGGGTCCGAGCCTGGGGCGAGCTGGGTCACAGCACGCTCGAAGCTCTTGCGTGGCTGGATTTCGCCGGAGCTTATGACTTTGTCCGAGCCCCCGCTCGAAGAGTCCGCCGGGCGACGCCCCCGCATGCGCACCCAGTTGACGAAGTCCACCCCGTCTACCAGGTCCATAGTGAAGAACCACGCGCCCTCGGCCTCGAAGAGCTCGCCGAGCCCCACCAGGTTGGGGTGGCGGACATCCTGCATGGCGCGGAACTCGTTCTTTAGCCGTAAGAGCAGATCCGACGTAGGGGTGCGGATGGTCTTGAGCGCCACCTTGGTCTTGAGGATCTTGTCGTACGCTGAGTACACCACGCCCATGCCACCGGCGCCCAGGCGCTCCTTGAGATCGAAGCGGTCTGTTCCGGCGAACTCGAAGGTTTTGAGCTTGGTCGGCATTCGGAGCTACGACCGGTACTCTTTGGGAATGTCCGTTGCCACCACCTTGTGGCCCATGGAATCGGCGGACTGGCTCACCTGCTGGTACACCACCTCGTCGTGGATCTTCAGCGCCCAGGTGGCCATGGACGACATGGCCGCGAAGTTCAGCTCCTGGTACTCAAAGGTCTGCGTCACCCGGCAGCGCGGTCCCGTCCAAGTCTCCTCCGGCGGCGCATTCGGATCCGGCTCCATGTCCTTGATCACAAAAGTAGAGCTGCCCGCGATGGGAGAGCCCACCAGATAGACGTACTTCAGTCGATAGGGAGACTGGGTCAGGTTCAGCTCCACGATTTCGCCGTAGTCGCTCATCACGTTGTCTTCGAGGAGCCCCAGGACCTGCCGCACACCAAAGGCCGAGCACACTGCGTTCGCCAGGGGCTCCAGCCCGCCGAACATCGATTTCCGAATCGCCCGGATGATCGAGTCCTTCAGGCTGTACCGCCCCTGAAACCGGTCATTCAGCCGAAAGGGCTTGCCCGTTCGCAGACAAGGCCGTCGCACCGAAATCAGCCCGAAATGAGCACAGGGATCGATCATCTTGTCGTGGAACGCCTGCACCAGCTTTTCTGCCTCGCAGTCTACCTCCACACAATGCACGTCCCGCTTGATCGCGTTACTACCCCAGGGTTTCAACCAAAGGTTCGGTCGCCGCGCCAGCCGCTGAGCCCAGCCCTGCTCAGAATACGTCATCATCAAGCCTCTGTTCTCCAGTGAAAGAGAGCCGAATAATAACCGCGATGTGCAGCGAAAACCAGCCAGAATCCAGCCAGGAAAACCAGAAGGGGATCCTCCTTGACGAAACTGGCTGGGAAGGGAATTCTGCGGGTCCTTGATTTCTCCAAGAGAGTGCACTGCTCCATGCGATTCGGAAATAAAGCGCGGGTCCTCATTGTGGTGAAGACCTACCCGTACCCAGCCCACAAGAACGAGGAGCTCGTCTGTGTGGCGGGGATCACAGACTTGGGAGAGTGGGTCCGGCTCTATCCCCTCAGTTTTCGCGGGCTCGACTATGAGCGTCTGTTCGCCAAGTACCAGTGGGTGGAGATCGTGTTGGAGCCCGCGGGGCAGGGGAGTGACAACCGTAAGGAGAGCCGGCGTCCCACCCTGGAGACGTTGAGCAAGCAGGGAGAGCCGCTGTCTGCTGCGCACAACTGGCGAGACCGCAAGGAGGTCATCGACCGGGTGGTGGTGACCACACCCAGGCAGCTGAGCGCACAGTGCGATGGCGATGGGACCTCTCTGGGGATCGTCCGGCCGACACGTGTTCATGATATCGAGATCCAGGAGACGGATCCCGAGTGGTCGACCGAGCAGCTTGGGTTCATCAACCAGGTCTCGTTGGTGGACCGCAAGGACCGGCCGCTGCGAAAGCTCCCGTTCGAGTTCCGGTACGTTTTCGAGTGTGATGACGACACCGACACCGACACCGACACCGACACCGACACCGACACCGACACCGACACC
>JAOZUO010000100.1 GCA_029938605.1 Deltaproteobacteria bacterium
CCGGGGGTGCTCTATCTGAACGTCACGAACCGCTGTTCGAACGACTGCGCGTTTTGTGTCCGGCAGGGACCGGGGTACTCCCTGGGCGGCGTGAACCTGCGGTTGGAGCGAGAGCCCACGGCTTCAGAAGTGTGCCAGGCCATCGGCGCCGCGGAGACGAGGCGCGCGGACCCCTTTGACGAGGTGGTGTTCTGCGGGTTTGGGGAGCCCACCCATCGGCTGGCGTTGATCGGGGAAGTGGGACGGTGGCTGCGAAGGCGGGGGGTGGCGGTGCGCTTGAACACGAACGGGCACGCGGCGTTGATCTCCGGTTGGAATCTGGACACGGTGGTGGACGAGGTGGCCGGGGCGGTGGATACGATCTCCATCTCGTTGAATGCGCCGACGGCGTCAGAGTACGTCCAGCTTTGTGATCCGTCATTTGGCGAGGAGGCCTTCGAGGCGGTGGTGAGCTTCGCCAGGGCCTGCGTGGGGCGGGTGAACCGGGTGGTCCTTACCGTCGTAGGGTTCAGCCTGGAGGAGGAAGCCGCGGACCGCTGTGAAGACCTCGCCCATGACATGGGGGCCGAGTTTCGGGTACGGTGAGTCCTATGACTGCCAAGGCAAACGCTCGAGCTCCTGACATCGCAGCGCCGCCCTTTTCGCCGGTGACGCTGGTGCTGACGCCGAGCATCGGCCAGCCGGAGGCGTCAGACGTACCGGACCTGGCCGAGAAGCTGGACCTGGCCGAGAAGCTGGACCTGGCCGAGAAGCTGGAGGCGTTGGCTGCCGCTGGCAACAAGGACGACGCCCACCGTCTGGCCGAGCCACATATTGGTGACGCAAACATGCACAGAACGCTGGCGGGGTTCTACCTACAGGAGCTGTCCGGGCGGCGCGGGGCCCGGCTCATTCTGCGGTGGCTGCGGGCCAACGAAGCTGCGAACGAAGCTGCGAACGAAGCTGCGAACGAAGCTGCGAACGAAGCTGCGAACATAACCGAGCCGGTGTTCGTGGCCCGGACCATGGGGGCGGTGGAGGCCTGGGCGCAGTTCAGATTGCTTCGCCACGAGCGGGCCATGACCATCGCAAAGAAGGCCATCGAGAGATTGAAGGTCGCCGCCGGAGACGCCGGAGGGATCGGGGCTGACCTGGCCGGGCGAGACGAAGCGCGCGCCTGGGGGCAGAGCCTGGAGGCCATCCGACGCTGCGCCCTGCGACGGGGGAACCTACGGCTGGCCCTCAACTTTCACGGTCTGGCCGAAGAGCTATGCCGGTTGCATCCGGGCTGTCTGCCACAGGAGCAGCGCGCCAAAATGGCCATGACAGCGGTGGCCTTCTTACTGGAGCTACACAGCGACCATGGTCTTCCGGCCACGGTGGCGCGGTACCTGGCGCGTTCTTTGGGTCACGAGGAGGGGGACAGCGCGGCTGGCTATGCGGAGCTCGTGGGGGATCTGAGCCTGCGCCCCGAGCACCTGGACGGCGCCCTGGAGGTGGCCGGACGCTTCGGCTTCGCCGAGCGGGTGTCAGATCCCATGAAGGCAGCCAAGGAGCGGCTCTTCGCGGGAAACTGGCGACTGCGGCGCACGGCCCAGCGGGGTCTGGTCGTGCTGGTGTTCGTGGTCGGCGCGGTGCTGATCCTGCTGGGCTTCACCATTTTTGTGCACTTGGTCACCCGTTGAGCCAATTCACGACGATTGCTTTTCCGGCACCAGTTGCGGGATAATCAGAAATGAGATTGTGCGCGTCTCCCTTGAGACGCCTTTCCCGAGCCTCTGCATTGGAGAGACCCCTATGAGCAACTACCCCTATCGTTTCGTGACTGGCCTCGTACTCACTTGCGGGCTCGCGCTCGCTGCCTCTGCGTGCGGACCAACGCCCCCCTCTAACAACTGTGGTTCCGGACAGATTGAGTGCAATGGCGTCTGCATCGACCCAACCACCGACCCGAACAACTGCGGCGTGTGCGACAGGATCTGCGAGCCAGCGGCTGGCCAATCCTGCATGGACGGAGAGTGCGGGGTGATCCCCGAGTGCAATGTGGGCCAGAGCGAGACCTGCTACTCCGGCCTGGCCGGCACCGAGAACAACCTGCCCTGCAGCTCAGGTAACCGGATCTGCGACGCCGATGGTCGCTGGGGCCCCTGCCAGGGCGAGGTCACACCGATGCCCGAGATCTGCGCCAACGGTGTGGACGACGACTGCAACGGCACCGTGGATGACGACCTCGACGCGGACGGGGACGGCTACACCGTCTGTGGCGGCGACTGTTGCGACACCGCGGGGACCGCATGCGCCAACCCGGTGCTGGTGAACCCCGGAGCCTTCGAGGTCGATGGCAACGAAGTGGACGACGACTGCGACGGCACCGTGGACAACCCGCTCCCCGCGTGCGATTCGGGCCTGACCAGCAACGCCAGTGACGGCATGCAGTACGCCATGGCCATGGATCTGTGCCAGACCACCACCGAACAGGGCGACCAGTGGGGCGTCATCAGCGCCACCTTCTCGCTGGCCGATGGGTCCGGAACGCCTGCCGCCGATGCCCACTCCATCCGCACCGGCTTCGGGGCCACGGCCACCCAGGCGGGCGACAGCATGGCGGTGCTTTCCACCGGAAACGCGGCCGCCCAGACTGACTCGAATCCATCCTTTGTCGCGTTCCAGGGCGGACAGGATCTCGGCCTCTCCAGCGGTACACCGGCGGACTGGCTGGCCGCCAACGGTGGCAACCTGCCCAACGCGCCGGGCTGTCCCGATCCCGCAGGAGGCACCACGGCCAGCGATCCCCACATGCTCACGCTACGGATCCGGACGCCCTCCAACGCCAACTCCTTCAGCATGAGCGTGAACTTCTTCTCCTCGGAGTACCCGGAGTGGGTGTGCAGCCCCTATAATGACTTCTTCGTCGTGCTGCTCGACTCGACCTTCGCGGGCACCCCAGCCAACCCCGCGGACAAGAACCTGGCCCGGTACACAGCGCCGGACACCTCCATCTACCCGGTAGGCGTCAACCTGGCCTTTGGAAATACGGGGCTCTTCCAGCAGTGCATGAACGGCGAGACCGGCTGCGGGGACGGCTCGGTGGCGGGATCGGTCAGCACCTGCCTGGGCACGACGGAGCTCGTCGGCACCGGGTTCGATATCACGAACCCACCCCCACAGTTTACCGATGATCTTGGCTGGTGCGGTACCAGTAACCTGGCCGGCGGCGCCACGGGGTGGCTCCTGACCAGCGGCAATGTGGTGCCCAACGAGATCATCGAGATCCGCCTCGCCATCTGGGACACGGGAGACCCCTGGTATGACTCGTTGGTGCTGCTGGACAACTTCCAGTGGTCCGTGGAGGCGTCGGAGCCGGGCACGGTGGTGGTTAACTAGCCAAGGCGAGAAACAGTCTACCGCAGCTTGAAGGTGGTCACCACGGGGCGGTGGTCCGAGGTCCAGCGGTTGACCCGGGCCCGGGTCAGGATCTTGAACGTGGTGGCGGTGACCCCGCCACCGGCGCGGAAGAAGGCCAGGTCGATGGTGGATCGATAGGTGGGGTAGCTGGACGGGGCGCCGGCGGGGTAGAACCGCTGCCGCAGTGACGCAAACCGCGCCTTTCGGAGCACGTCGTCGGTTTTGTCATGGTGGACCCGGAGGGGATCGAAGTTGTAGTCGCCGATGACCAGCGCGGCACCCTTGGCACTGCGCAGATGCGCGACGATGGCGTCAGCCAGAGCCCGGCGGCGGTTCGCGTTACGACAGTCCCGGTAGCCCCGGGCTCCGCGGGAGGACTTCAGGTGCACAGTGAGCACCCGCAGCTTGGATCCGGGCAGCTCCAACTCCACCACGCCCCGGGGGGCAAAACCCGAGCGGGGCGTGAGGATCCGCGCTGTACCCCCCACGCGGGTGGCGATGGCCACGTTCTGGGGCGTGGAGCGCTTTTTCCAGACGCCGGCGGCGCATTGCCATCGGACCCCGGGCATGGCCTTGGCGGCCACCCGACAGGCCAGCTTGGCGTCCTCGATCTCCTGGAAGGCGATGACGTGGGGCTTTGCGGACCGCAGCTCGGCGGCGAGCTTGGCCACCCGGAGCTTCACGTCCGTGGGGGTCAGGGAGTCAGCGTGGTGTCGGGAGTAGTAGCGGTCACCCCCGTAGCCGTCGTACAGCTCCCAGACGTTGTACGACGCCACCACGAGCGTCGCCGGCAGGGGTGTCTTGCGCCCAGTCCCCGCCGACCTCATGCGGGGTACCTCGGCCACGTTGAAGACGTGGGGACCCCGGGCGGGGGGAGGTGGACAAACCACCGCCGATCCGGTCGGTGGGTGACGCCCCGGCGTGCGGGCCGCGGCCGCCCGACGAGCCCGGGTGCGATGGGCCAGGTAGCGCCGCACGATCCAGCCCGTCTTGCCGCTCTTCGCCCGGATCTGGAGCCACTTGCCCCCAAACCGCTCGGCCAGGACCCGCACCACGGCGCCGTGGGGCAGCCGGCCGCTAATGGCGCGGGATCGCGCCCGGGGGTGCAGGGGCACGCCCAGCCGATGGTGGGCCCGTAGCACCACGGTCTCCTTCGGTCCAGGCGCCCGATCCGCGTTCCTCATGGCCACCGGAACCCGAGCCCGAGCCCGCGCTCGCGCCCGAGGTTCTTGGGGTGCGGGAGTAGGCTTGCGCTCGGTGGGGCAACCCGCCAGTGGGTTCGCAAGGGCTAAGGCCGAGGCCAGGATCAGGATCCGCTCCACGGCACGTCGGTGCATGGTCACGTCATGACTCCTTGGATTCCGTCTCGTCTGCCGCCAGACGACGCGCCAACCACGCCTCGGCCTCGGGACGGGTGGTCACCTCGCCTTCGAGCTGGGCGTCCTCCAGCTCCCGCAGCAACGTCCCCAGGAGGGGACCCGGCTTTACCCCCTGCTCCTGAAGATCGTGTCCGTCCAGGAGCCGGGGCGGCCGCAGCTGCTCGGGCTCCAGGTCGTCGAGCTGGGCCCGACAGAAGTTGTACTGTTGCAAATCGCCGGTGCCGGCGAGTCGATCGGCGCGGTGAAGGGCCAGCAGATCCGCGAAGTGATCCAGGCGCAAAAACCGTAGCCGCTTGGCCTGACGCATGTGCTCCACATCCCCAAAGTGCATGTGTCGGGCCACCAGATCGCGGACGCGCTGCACATGGTGGGTGGACAGACGCAGGCGCCGGCAGATCTTCTCAGCGAGCCGAGCCCCCACCGCCGCGTGACCATTGAAGCGGATGCGATCGGTCACGGTGTAGGTGGGCGGCTTCCCCACGTCGTGCAGAAGCGTGGCCAGCCAGAGCGCCTCCGTCTCCCAGTCCGACCGTCCCACCTGGCCCGCTTGCGAACCCGGGGACGATTCAGCCGGCGGCTCTGAGGACAATTCAGCCCGCGGCTCTGAGGACGATTCAGCCGGTAGCTCCGACGGTAGCTCCAGGGCCGCCAGGGCCAGGGCGGTGTGCACGAACACGTCCCCCTCCGGGTGAAACTCGGGGGGCTGGTCCACACCCTTCATGGCCGCCACCTCGGGCAGTACTTCCGCCAAGAGCCCGGACTCATCGAGCAGCCGAAGGGCCCGATCCGGCGCCGGACCCGTAAGCATCTTGAGCAGCTCGTCCCGGATCCTTTCGGCGCTGACGTCGCCGATGGCCGACGCCTGGTCCCGCAGGGCGTCCCAGGTGGCGGACTCCATCTCAAATCCGAAGCGCACCACGAAGCGGACAGCCCGGACCATGCGCAAGCGGTCCTCCCCGAACCGCGCCCGGGGGTCGCCGATGCACCGAACCACCCCCGCGGCGATGTCCGCCTGACCGCCCACGTGATCGATGACCCGCCCCGACTCGGGATCGTAGAGTAACCCGTTGATGGTGAAGTCCCGGCGGGCCACGTCCTCGGCAGCGGAGCTGAAATGCACGGAGGTCGGGTGCCGACCGTCCAGGTAGACGCCATCGGCGCGAAAGGTAGCCACCTCGAACTCGTGCCCACCGTACAACACCACGACCACCCCGAAGCTCGCGCCCACGGCCACGGTGCGCGGAAACAGCGCCATCACCTCCTCGGGCCGGGCGCCCGTGGCGATGTCGTAGTCGTAGGGCGTACCCTCCATGACGAGGTCTCGCACCGACCCCCCGGCGAAGTAGGTCTCGTGGCCCGCCCGCCGCAGCTCACCGAGCACCGCCTCGGCGGCGGCGCGCACGTCCAGGGGAACGCGATCGGGGAACTGTTTTTCCGGTCCCTCGCTCACGCCACCAGCCGCCCCCCGTCCACCACCACCTGACCGTCAATGGTCAGGGTCGGCCGACGGATCACGCCGTCCACATGGATGGGCACGTCCACCGTACCCCCCATGCCGACGTTGTTACCCAGAGCCACATGCACCGTCCCGGCGACCTTCTCATCCTCGAGCACCATGCCGGTGATCCGCGCGCGGTCGTTGGTGCCGACGCCCAACTCGGCGACGTTCCGGGCCCTGGGGCCATGTACGTCCAGGGCCGCCAGCAGCCGATCGGCCCCGGTTCCGGTAATGGAGGTAGCCAGGCCGGCGTGGATCTCTATACGCAGAGGCGCCCCCTCGATGACGCCCACGTCGGCCATGGAGCCGTCCACAAAAATCACGCCCTCTGTGGCGCCCTCCACCGGCATGAGATACCCCTCCCCCGAGGGCAGGTTGCCACCTTGACCGACCTCGCGAATGAGCCCCGTGGAGGCGATGCCGTCAATGCCGTCAATGGGCAGGGTGAGGTCCGACCCGTTCGGACAGGTAATCTTGGCCATCTTGCCGCCCGTGAGCAGCGCAGTGACCCGGTGGGTGACCTCGGCGATGCGCTCGTAGTCCGCCGCCAGACAGCGCACCATGCAGTCAGCGGTGATTCCCGGCAGGGTGGCAACGCGCCCCCCGGCGGCGCAGGCCTCCCGCCGTGCACGGGTATGGGTGATGGACTTGGACGTGGGACACAGGGTGACCGCCGCCGCCTTCATGGCCGCGGCCACGGCGTCCGGCGGCTCCGTCCCCGAAACCTCGGCCACACCCATCTCCAATAACAGCCCTTCGCAGCCCAGGTCCCGGGCCGCGACATAGAGCGCCTCGCCAATGGTCCGGCACCCCGCATCGGTGACCACCAAAACGGTCTCGTTGGGCTGCACCGCCATACAGCTCACCAACGCATTATGCGCGGCCTCGGCCAGTCCCTTCGCGTCAAAATCCTGACTCATGGTCTGAACCTCCTCATACCTTCAACGCCCGCAGTGTAACGCGACCGATGCCCCCACGCCAATGCGCCCCTGGCGCTCGATGCCCTCGGACCCAGTAACTGGGCGTAACCGGGCGAATACAATGCAAACAGCAACCATCGCGGACTTGTTGGCTTTTTGACACCATGATAGATTGAATGTCGGTATCACGACTCGTTTGGTGAGTTACCCCTTAGGGGCCCCCAGTGGACTACGAAAACGTACTGAGCAACGCTCCACTGCCGATCCTGATCTATCAGGATCGACGCATCGTATACTGCAACAAGGCTGGCTTCGACCTGTTCCGGTACTCCGGGTACGTCTTCGACCTCCATCACCTCTCCCAGATGGATCCCTGGTCCTTCATCGTCCCCGAAGAGCGCGACGAGGCCAAGGCGCAAATGCGGGATATGCTCGACGCCAACGAGCCCTTGCGAAACGTACCCCGCACCGCGGTGGATGCCAAAGGCCACCGGGTGGAGATGCTCATGTCCGCCACAGGCATCGACTGGAAGGGCAAACCGGCGGTGGAGCTGAGCTACACCATCCTGGGGCTCTACTCCATCCAGCACCCCGAGCCACAGCCCCACCCCGCTGCCCAGGGCGCCGCGAGCTCACGGGACGCGCGAAAGATCACTCTGGAGCCACTTACGCCCAGGGAGCGGGCCGTGGCCATGCTCATCGCCGAGGGCAAGTCCACCGCGGACATCATCGAGACCATGACCATCAAGGAGTCCACACTCCGCAGCTATGTCAAGGCCATCTACCGCAAGACCGGCACCCACTCAAGGACCGAGCTGACCCGCGTGATCACGGGCCATCGGTAGCAGAGAGCAGAATCCGGCCGACGATGTCCTCGGCCTCCGGCAGACACGCCTGCACCGAACGGGCGAGGGCGAGTTGGACCCGCGCGCGGTGCAGATTGTGATCGCCGCCCGAGGGGAAGCGGCCGGAGTCCCAGCCGAAATATGACTCGTTCAAGGAGTCGGCGGCGAAGCGACAGGCGAGCTCCACGCAGAGGACCAGCAGCCCCGTCACCAGCAGCGCGACTTCGGCCGGCTCCACCAACCCGCGCGCGGCGGAGCCATAGCCAGCCACCGCAGCCTCAAAGAGCGCCAGGTCCAGGGCGGGCTCGCCGGCCTCCTCCCCGGCGGGGTTGCACCAGGAGCGGAAGGCGTCCCCGAGCTCCGTGGGCAAGTCCAACCGCCCGAGGGTGTCCAAATCCACGAAGGCGTGGGCGCGATCGCCCGGGGGAACAAACAACACATTGGAGATCTTCGGATCTCCATGGGTGACGCGCCGGGGCAAATCCGAAAAGTCGGGCTGCCCATGGGACAGCGCCAGCAGGTCCTCGGCCAGGGGCGCCACAGCCGGCAACAGCCGGTGGCGCGGATGGCTCGCCAAGGCCTGGCGCAAATTGTCCGCGTGCATGGCCAACCCGTGGGCCTGGCGCACGAACTGGAAATCATGATCCAGCCCGGCTAGAGCCCCGTGGAACCCACCAAGCAACGCCCCCGCCTCCCGGGCCATGGCGGGGCCGGACACGCGCTGTACCGTGTGCCCCTCCAGGTGGGTCTGTACCCGCCACACCCCGTCCTCCTCCACCCACAGCGCCCCCTCACCCGTACGCACCAACCGCGGCGTGGCCAGGGACCGGGCCGCAAGCCGCGCGGTGACCGCCTCGATGTCGTGGTGCAAAATGCCGTCAAAAATCGGGTGCAACCGCTGGAGCACATAACGCTCACCGTCAGCGACCTCAACCCGCACGGTCAGGTTGATCAACCCCCCGCCCATGAGCGTCAGTCGCCCCGACGCCAGGGAAGGCCAGTGGCGCAGCACCCGGCCCGCTCGGGCGAGCACGTCCTGGGGACCCGCGGCTGTCATGGGCTACTTCTTCTTGGGCTGCAGGGCGGTGAGGGCTCGACTGTGGGGTTCCTGCAAGACCACGAGCACTTTCTGGGTCCGGACGAAGGTGGACTCTCGCGCCACCACTGACACATAGTTCAGCCCCGGCGACAGGGGTACCCGGGCCGAGAACGCCAGCACCCGAGGATTGATCCCGTCGCGGTTGGACTGGTAGTAGACCTTCTGGCGCATGCGCTTCGCCTTGGGGTTGCTCACCACCACGTAGATGTCCTTCACCTGCCGATCGTCATGGGCGACACCCGAGACGGTGATCTGCTCCGCGGCGGTACTGAGGGGATAACGGTTCAACCGCAAAATGGGTGGCGTCAACTGAAAGTGGCGCTCGGTGAGGCGGTCCGGAATCACACGCGGCGGGGTCGTCACCCGCTCGGCGTCAGCCACTGACACGAACCCCGGCAGGTCTCCGGCCCGCAAAATACGATACCGCCCACCCGTCCGTCCCACCAGCTTAAAGGCCATGGACCGCCGGGCGTAGCCGATCAGCGCCGAGCGCTTGTCTGCGCCACTTCTTACCTCCGCCCGGTCCTTGCGGATCACCACCCAGCCATCCAACTCCTGGGGGGTGCGCCCGCTGCGGGACACGGGCAACAGGATCCGCTGCCGAACCCCCTCCTGAAGCTGATTGTCGAAGATGATCAGCTCCAGCTTCACGGCCTTGGCCCCCCCCGTGCGACGCAGGTCGAAGACGAACTCGCCGGTGGCCTCCTGGCCGGGTTTGAGGGCGCCAAGGGTGACCCGGCCCCGGTTCCGGTGCAAAAAGACCTCCGCACCGGCGAGGTTCTTCAGGGTCGCCACGGTGTCAGCGCTGGCCCCGGTGCCGATGTTGCGCACCCGCAACCGCAGCCGCAGTGACTCCCCCCACTGGGCCAGCCCATCCTCGTTGCCCACCACGTCGTCGATGAACTGATACTGAGCCGCGAAGATCGCCCGACGCTTTCCGTGCACCCGCAGCCGCAGTCCCTGATCGGGGGGCTGGTGGCCGTACTCCTCCACAAAGCGCAGACGCACCTTCCAGATACTGGAACGCGCGTCCCGGGGAATGGCCACATGGGTCGTGAAGGAGCGGCTAGCCCCCGGCTCGATCTTACCGAAAAAGAACTCGAGGTCCCGCAGGGCGGAGCTGGCCGCGTCGCTGATGGCCCGCACCCGGTAGGCTGGTCCGAGCCCCAGATTCGATACGGTGACGGTGATCTTCACCTTGTCCCCGGCGTGGTACCCCCCCTGGGGCCGATCGGTCTTAACCTCAGCCTCCAGCATGGGTACATCCGACGCCGGCTGCACGGACCAGTCGATACTCCGTCGCTGGAGGGCTGCGGCGATTCTCTTGGACTCTACAAAGCGACGCCCCGTCAAAAACTCCCGGGCCAAGCTCATGATCCGACGCCGGCTGCGTCCATAACTCTGTAGCACCAAGTCCCGTCCCAGCCGGATCACCGCGGGATCGGCGCCCCCGATGGACCCCCCGGACTCCTTGCGGACCTTGGCTCCCCTGGGGGTCTCCAGGTAGCGCAGCATGGCCACGGGACGCTGGGACCGCTTCCGCTTGAAGGGATCGAGGTGCGCCGCCAGATCCTGCTCCCGACGCCGGGTGCCGGCACCATAGAACACAATACGCTCGGCGCCCACCTTCACCGCGATGGCGCGTACGTCCGGGGTGATGCCCGAAGACTGGATGGAGATGTCACCCGGGGTCAAGTACTGGGCGATGGTCAGCTTCAGGGCGGACCCGTCGTAGTTGTCGTAGAGCACCTGAACCGAGCCCTTGCCAAAAGTCGTCTCTCCGATGACCACCGCGCGGTCCTGGTTCTGCAGGGCGCCGGCCACGATCTCCGAGGCGCTGGCGGACCCGGTATTGACCAGCACCACCATGGGCGAATCGGGCAGGTGGCTAAATGGAGTCGCGGGCTTGGGCACCCGCTGGGTACCGGCGTTGCTGACCGTGGTCACGATGGTGCCCTTGGTAAGGAACATATCCGCCGTCTTGATGGCCTGATCCAGCAACCCCCCGGGGTTGTTGTACAGATCCAGCACGATCCCCACGACCTTCTTCTTCATGAGGGCGGCCAGGTGAGTCTCCAGCTCGGTGGAAGTGGAGCGGCTGAAGTGCTTGATGCGTAGGTACCCCACCCGCCCCTTGAGCACCCGCGACTCCACGGTCTTGATCTTGATGATCGCACGCGTGATCTCAAACCGCAGGGTCCGCGGCTCTCCCTTGCGCTCTACGTAGATCACCACCTTGGTACCGGGGTCCCCCCGCAGGTGGTTCACCGCCTCGTTGAGGGTCATGTTCACGGTGGACTCGCTGCCGATGCGGACGATGCGATCCCCCGCTCGGATGCCCGCCTTGGCCGCTGGTGTCCCGCCAATGGGCGCCACCACTGTAAGTACCGCACCCTTGATGGTGATCTCGATGCCCAGCCCCCCGAAGGAGCCCCGGGTGCCGACCTTCATGTCCCGGTAGGTCTGCGGGTTCCAAAGCACCGAGTGGGGATCCAGGGTGGAGAGGACTCCATTGATACAGGCATACTCCACCTCTTGGATATCGGCCTTCCGATCCAGGTGACGTTCCACGAAGCCCATGATCTCCTTGAGCCGCACGTACAACGAATGCAGGCTGCGCACCGTGGAAAGATCGAAGCGGCGGCGATAGACGTCCACCTTCACCGTGGCCTGCTGACCATCGTCGGTGAGGTGCACGATGACCTCGGCCACCTCCTGCTGCATGGACTCCAAGGCGGCCAGCATCATGCGTTGGGGCTGGATCCGCGAAGGATCCACGTAGTTGTTCTTCACCTGCTTGAGTACGTCCCGAAAGATGCGCAGGGCCGCCAGGCGGTAGGGAGCGTTGCCCGAAAAAGCGTAGCGATCCCCACTGGTCAGGGAGGTGCGCTGCTTGACCACAAGCCCCCGATAGGCCGTCACCGCCGCAGCCACCGCCAAACACAGCGACACAATAATAATGCGTGCGTTCCGCTCCCGCGCTCGCCGTTGTGACGGAGTCACCGGCGACCTGTCGCTCCAAAGGTCCATGCGCGACTAGTATACGGCCCCAACCCCGAAAGTCGATACAGGCCTTGTTGACCCACAGGGCCGACTCCGTCGATACTGGTTCTCATGCCACAACCACCGAGTCGGTCCATAGTCCAACACAAGCACCTCCATGAGCTGGTGAACCCGCGCCGAGGTGTCACGGTGAGGTTGGCTTTCACTTGTACCCTCGCCCTCACTCTCTGGGCCTGTGACCCTGGCGACGACGGCGACGGCAACCACACCGCTGACGCGGGGTCACTACCGCCCCTGCCCAGCACCTGCACCGTGCCGGACCTGCCCGAGCCCCTGGCTGGAGGTGGGGTTGTGGGAGACGGCAGCCCCGAGAGCTGCACCCGCGAGGCGCTACAGACCGCCGTATCCGGTGGTGGCAACATCACCTTCGACTGCGGGGACGCACCCCACACGATCGTCATCGACAGCGCGATTCAGGTCAGCGACGAGACCCTCTTAGACGGCGGAGGCGACGGCGGCGTCGGCAACATCACCCTCAATGGTGGTGGCACGTCGCGCCTGGTGTCGGTGGACAACCATGTGGCCCTCACGGTCATTGGCCTCACGTTTACCGGCGGCTTCGCCACCACCGACGGCGAGGATCGCGCCAGCGGTGGAGCCATCCGCGGAGGGTGGCAGGGCTCGGTGACGGCCTTCGATTGCCTGTTCGCAGACAACGTCGCCGGAAGCGAGGGCGAAGAGGGGGGCGGGGCGCTCTACGTGCCCAGCCAAAGCACCATGGTGATCGTGCGAAGCACATTTCTACGCAACCGCGGCGGCACCGGAGGGGCCGTACACAACCTGCTATCGGGATTGACCATCGTGGACTCGACCTTCGTCGACAATGTCAGTGACACCGGCGGCGGCGGCGCCGTGTACACCGATGGCGCCAGCGGTGAAATCGACGACGACGTAGGTGGAGTCATCGATCTGTGCGGCTGCCAATTCGACGGCAACCGCTCCCTTCGGACCGGTGGCGCCGCGTACCTGTTCGCCTACGCGCCCGACCGCGTAAGCGTGAACCAATGCGTGTTCGACGCAAACGCGGTACATCGCGATGGCGATGGCAGCGGCGCCTTGGGTGGGGGCCTGCGCACGGGCAACGCTCCGCTGCAGCTGGCGAACTCCCTGTTCGTCGACAACCACGCCGACGTGCACGGGGGCGGCTTGTGGGTCGACGGAAACTACCTCACCGAAGTGACCAACTGCACCTTCGTGGGCAACGACGCCGGCGTGGTCGGCGAGGAGGGCGGCTACGGAGGGGCCATCTCCGGCGCCAACCTTCGGATCGAGAGCGTGACGTTGGCCAGCAACCACGCCGCCCACTCCGGAGGCGCCATCTTCAACGAGGACAACACGTCGGTGACCGTGACCAACAGCATCATCGCCTTCAACACCGCCGCCAACGAATGGGGGCTCGACCAGAGCTGCCGCGACACCATGCCCGGATCGAACAACCTGCAGTGGCCCGCCGCCGAAGGGAATGACCCCCCCTGTACGACCGACCCCCTGGGCGCCGATCCCCTGCTCGGAGACCTATCGGACAACGGTGGTCCCACCCCCACCATACCGCTGCAATCGGGCAGCCCCGCCATCGACGCGGGACAGGACTGTCCCTCCACCGACCAGCGCGGCGTCGAGCGGGTAGACGCCTGCGATCTGGGCGCCTTCGAATTCGGACAGTGAGGTCGAAGCCCTTTCCGAATACGAAGACGTCAACGTCCGCGGGGGATCACATGATACAGAACGGGCCCGTCGCGTTGTAGCAGCACGTGCCCGCGTCGCAGTTTCCGGAGCAGCAGGCGCTGTCGCCACCGCAGGAGTCCCCCGGCGCACCCATGCCCCCTGTCTCGCAGCAGTGCCCGCTGGTGCAGTATCCGCTGCAGCAGGCGCTGTCGCTCGAGCAGGCCTCTCCGTAGTCGTTGCACGACCCGGCGCCGCAGTAGTCCGGCAGGCCCGGCAGCGCCACCACGCACCCATTCGAGCACACCGTCGTGGACTGCGTCACTCCGCCCGTGCACGAATATAGCGTCCCCGAGGTGCCCTCGGGGAACTGGGCCGTGGCGCCGCAGTACGTCCCGGTGAAGCCGGCGCACGGATCCACGCTGCACGGCCCACAGTCCGCCTCGCAGGAGCCGCAGTCCTCGCTGGGCTCGCACACGGAGTTGCCGCACACAGACGAGCAGTCGCTGTCAGTGGCCTGGTTGCACCCCGCGGCGCAGCAGCCGTCTCCCGAGGAGCAGAAGAAGACCAGATCGTTGTAGCACTGCAGGTTGCAGGTGGCCGCGCTGCCCACCATGGAGTCCGTGGTACAGGGCTCCCCGTCATCGCAGCTCGTGGGGCAGCTCGACGGGGGATCGCACGACTCCCCGGAATCCACGACCCCGTTGCCGCAGTAGGCCGAGCAGTCGCTGTCGTTGCCCGAGTCGCAACCAGCGGGGCAGCACCCATCGGACCCCACGCACGAGGTGATAGGAGCATTGTCACACACCACGTCGCAGGTCGCCGGGCTACCGGTCATGGTATCCACCGTACAGGGATCGGCGTCTTGGCAGGTCGTGGCGCAGGTGCCGGGGGGATCGCAGGTCTCCCCGGCGTCGAGCACGCTGTTTCCGCAGGCCGGTGAGCAGTCGTCGTCGTTGTCGACGTTACATCCCATGGCGCAACAGCCATCTCCGTCCGTGCAGCCCATGAGGATGTCGTTGAAGCACTGGGAATTGCAGGAGGCGGCGCTGCCCCAGAAGTCCTCCACGGTGCAGGGATCTCCGTCGTCGCAATCGACGATGGACGCCGGACAGGTGGACGGCGGATCACAGATCTCGTTTCCCTCCACCACGCCGTCCCCACAGGCGGGAGGACAGGTCTGGCAGTCCGAGGGACAGGAGATGCAGTCCTCAATGTCTTCGTCGCACACCCCGTCTCCGCAGAGGTAGCCGCCCCAGCACTCGTTGTAGAAAGTCCGGGTCGCCAGGGTGGTGCTCCCCTCCTGGTTGATCTGGGTAAAGAACAGGTTGAGCTGGACGCCGTAGATCGCATCGATGCCCACCGTACCCTCCAGGCAGAGCTCTCCCTCGTCGAGGTCCGCTGATAGATCGCCCTTCACGTAGACGTGCCCGCCCACGTACGGACCAATCAGACCGTAGAGCAGAAAGGCCGCTCGCCCCTTGAGGCCGAGGCGGGCATCTCCCACACCGAGCTTGATGCTCGGGTCGAGGATATGGGCAAAGGTCTGGGCTCCCCCCCAAGCGGAGGTGCCCTCTCCCGAGAGATACGAGATCCCTCCGGTGAGCTCCATGCCGGCGTCAAAGCCGAAGGTCAACTTGGGCTCGAGGCCCAGATGCACGTCCGCCGTGAGTTCAATGGTGGGCGTGAACACCAGGGGCCCGATGGCCACGGCGCTCATAATAATGGGGCCGCAAAGGGGCCACTCATGATCCCAGCTCGCCCCGCCGGCGGTGATATTCAAATTGCCCTTGAAGGTCACCTTGGGCTTGGCCTCGAAGGTGAACTCCCGCAGATGCAGGAACCCAAAGTCCACGTAGGCGCGGCTGATCTCGATGCTGATGTCCACGCTCGGCTTGAGCTCTCCAAAGCCCCCGAGGGAGACGGATTCGAAGCTGAAGGACTGGCCCACGGACATGCCTCCCTTGGGCGCGATGGCGTCCATCATCAGCGGCGTGATGGACTCGAGGCCATCGCAATCCTCGGTGCACTCGGCACCGATGAAGCGCATTTGGTAATTTCGAATGCCGTATTGGCACTCCACCACAGCCTCCTCGGGATGGGCCTGCTCGGTCTGCAGCACGTATCGCTTCGAGTGGACCGAGACCACGAAGTAGGGGGGCGCGATCACCCGGCGCAGGTACCCTCCGGCCGAAGTCCCCCACAGGATGTCGTCCTGGGAGATGATCGGCGCGGTGGATACGTTGAAGAACTCGAGCTCCACCGTGCCGTCCTCGTGCAGGATCGCCCCTCCGAAGCCCACCTCCTGTTCGGGCCAGACGGTGTAGTCTTGGAAGACACACCGGTTGGCGAACAGCTCCACCGTTCGGGAAACCTCGGTGGTACCATCATCCACCGTCAGGGTAACCAGATGCCGACCCGGGATCTCCAGCAGGGTGGTGTAGACGTCCTCGGAAGTGCAGGGAACCAACGTGGCCTCGGGTTGGCCGTCGCCGTCCAAATCGATGCGACAGGTCAGCACATCGCCGTCGGGATCGGAGATGGTCCAAAAAAGCCGCATATCCACGGGCGCGTCACCAAAGGGCGGACTCCCGTCGAAGGCCTCGATGACCGGAGGTCGATTGGACTTGCCGCAGCCCCCCACTACGATCAGAGCAAAGATCGCTACCGCCGCCGCCACCGCTTTGGAACTCGGGTGTTGCTTCATCGCCGTTTCTTCCTCTCTACGGAGCCCCACGCAACGCACAGGCTCCTGTTGGGGAGTCTACCACGGGGTGTTTACAACACGTGGACTTGTGAGTATGCACTGCGATGGTACGTAAGGCCGTATGGCCATCAACCGGATCGACCATGGTTGGTCTCCGCTCTAAAGCCGCCCCAGGAGGGTAACCCCATGAGCATCACCACACAGATCATCGAACAGAACGAAACCTACGGAGCCCACAACTACCATCCCCTGCCGGTGGTGATCGAAAAAGCCGAGGGGGTTTGGGTCCACGACGTGGAGGGCAAAAAATACATGGACTGCCTGGCGGCCTACTCGGCGGTGAACCAGGGCCACTGCCATCCCCGCCTGCTCAAGGTCCTCACCGATCAGGCCGCGCGATGCACCTTGACCTCCCGGGCCTTTCACAATGACCAGCTCGGACCCTTCTGCGCTGAGCTGGCGGCCTTTTGTGGAAAAGAGGCGGTGCTGCCCATGAACACCGGCGCCGAGGCCGTGGAGACGGCCATCAAGCTGGTGCGCCGCTGGGGCTATGACGTCAAGGGCATCGGGGAGGATCAGGCCGAGATCATCGTCTGTGACGGCAACTTCCACGGCCGAACCACCACCATAGTGGGCTTCTCCAGCGAAGCCGACTACCAGCGGGGCTTCGGGCCCTTCACCCCGGGGTTCAAGCTGGTGCCCTACGGCGACTTCGAGGCCTTCGCCGCGGCCATTACCGACAACACCTGCGCCTTCCTGGTCGAGCCCATCCAGGGTGAGGCGGGGGTGGTGGTCCCCAAGGAGGGCTACCTGCGCCAGGTAGCCGACCTGTGCAAGCAGAAAAAGGTGCTCCTGGTCGCCGACGAGATCCAGAGCGGGTTCGGTCGCACGGGGCGCAAATTCGCCTGCGAGCTCGAGGGCGTGGAGCCGGACGTGCTCATCGTGGGCAAAGCCGCCGCCGGGGGCTTTTACCCCGTCTCGGCCGTGCTGGCCGACCGCGTGCTCATGGATCTGTTCAAGCCCGGCGATCATGGCAGCACCTTCGGCGGAAATCCCCTGGGCGCCGCCGTGGCCCGGGAGGCCCTCAAGATCCTCACCGAGGAAAAGCTCGTGGAGCGGTCCGCCGAGCTGGGTACCTACCTCATGGGCAAGCTGCAGGACATCGACAGCCCGCACGTCGACCTCGTCCGGGGCGTGGGCCTTTGGATCGGCATCGTGCTCAAACCCTCCGCAGGCGGCGCCCGGCGCTTCTGCGAGGCGCTTATGGGGGAAGGGCTACTGTGTAAGGAAACCCACGAGAACGTGATCCGCATCGCTCCACCGCTGGTAATCACCCGTGAGGAGGTGGACTGGGCGCTTACGCGCCTCGAGCGCGTCTTGAAAATGGACTGAGAAAGCCCGGCTCCCCCGTCGGGTCCCCGCCACAACCCCAGGATCCGCTCTCCGAACCTAACTCGCTGATATTGCTGTTACAATTAAACGGCTATTTTCATTGCAACCCGCCGTATCGCTGGGCTAGTATACGGCATTGTCATTAAGGTTAAGAGTATGGTTAAGGCTGAAACTGCGAACTCGGAGTCGGGGTAATTCGGGTCAGTGAGCGCCAAATCGGGCCGCAAGATCCACTCCGTCTCACAACACTCGGGCAGGGCTGATGAAGGACAAAATCCAAGGCTATCTCGAACGTCTCGAAGCGGAGCCGGTTAATACGGAGCTGCTCAACAAGCTACAGCTACTCGTCGAAAAGGTGGATCCAGACGAGGAAATTGCGAAGCTGCTGGACAACTCGGCGGAGCGGATGGCCGCCTCCGGAGAAGCCGAAGCGACCCTGGCGTTGCTTACGCTGCTGGAGCGGTTCATTCAGACCGACGACGAACGCGCGGATCTCCTGTACCGCAAGGGGCGGTTGCTGGAAGAAGATCTGCTGGACGAGGAGCAGGCCATAGGATGCTACGAGCAGCTGCTCGAGCTCCGGCCCGACGACAGCGGCGCCGAGGAGCGCATGTCGCACATCAGCCTCGTGCGGGAGAACTGGGAAAAGATCGTCCAGAAGTACCGGGACGAGGCCGAGGCATCCACTGACGACGCCTTGACCACCAGTCTGTACCGTAGCATCGCCGAGATCTACCAGAAGAACACCCCGGGCAGCTCCGAAGTGGAGCAGTTCCTGAACAAGAGCCTCGAGGTGGACCCAACCAACAGCAAGTCCGGGTTCCACCTCGAGCGGCTGTACCGACGGGAAGAGCGCTGGGACGACCTGGTGACCTTCTTCCAGAAGCGCGTAGAGATCTCGGCGGACGATTTTTCGAAGAATGACGCCCTGATGGATCTCGGCCGCCTCTACGGCAGCCAGCTCGGCGACCGCGAAGCCATGAAGGAATTCTTCGCCAAGGTGCTCGAGGGAGATCCCAGCCACGCCGTGGCCATGCGTGCCTTGGCTGACGCCTATCAGGAGGACGAGGACTGGGAGGAGCTGATCCAGATCTATGAGTCCTCCCTCAACGCCAAGGGCCGATCCGAGCAAGACCTCGGCACGCACATTCAGATCGGAATGCTGTGGTGGAAGAAGGTCGGAGACCTCGACCAGGCGGAGCCCTACTTCAGCCGGGTACGCAAGGCGCAGCCCACCTCACCGTTGGCCTTGGACTACTACCGGGACTACCACTCCTCCAGGGACGAATTCACCAAGCTCCTGGGCTTGCTGCAGCAGGCCCAACGCCTGAACAAAGACCCCGAAGAGAAGCTCGCCCTGGCCATGGAGATGGCCGACCTGGCCGAGAACAAAGCGGACAACCCGGAAAAAGCCATCGATCTCTGGAAAGGGATCATGCGCCAGAAGCCCGGCGATTCAGACGCCAAGAACGCTCTGCGGCGCCTGTACCACGCAGCGGAAAAATGGAACGCGCTGCTTGAAATCCTCAAGGAGGACCAGGAGTCCCTCGGTAACGACCAGGTGGAGGAAAAGGTCGCCATCCTCACCGAGATGGTGGGGATCTATCGGGATCGCCTCCAGCTCGACGTGATGGTGATCAACACCTACAACGCTATTTTATCGGTGGACGCGTCAAACGACGAGGCACTGAACGCCCTCGCCGAAAAATACGAGGCCATGAGCCGGTGGAACGACCTCATCGGGATTCTGGCGCGCCAGGCGGAGTCCAACGAGGACGTAGACCAGCGTAAGGCGCTGCTCCGGCGCATCGCCGACCTCTGGATGGACAAGTTCACCAACCCGAACAAGGCCATTGAGCCCTTGGAGCAGATCCTGGAGTTCGACCCCGGGGACACTGAAGCCTTGGCCATGCTCAAGGACATCTACCAGCGCCGCCGGAACTGGCGTGGGCTCCTGGGACTGTACGACCGGGAGCTGGAGCTGCTGCCCGCCGACCAACGACGGCCTCAGCTGCTGGAGATGGCCGAGCTCGCTCAGAAGCGCCTGGGTGATCCCAAGGCGGCCATCGGGGCCTGGAACCGCCTGCTGGAAACCGACACCCACGATATAGAGGCCATCGAGGCCTTGACCCAACTGTACGAGCGGGAAAAACGCTACCCCGCCCTGGCCGAGATGCTCCAGCGCCGCCTGGAGATGTCCACCGACGCCGAGGCGCTGCCGATCCTGGAACGGCTGGGCGCTCTGTGGGGCGATCGCATCGAATCGACGAGCAAGGCCATTGAGATCTGGAACCGCGTGCTGGATGTCCAGCCCGGCCACAGCAAGGCCATGCGAGTGCTTCGGGATCTCTACGCCACGGCTGGAGACTGGACCCAGCTAGAGGCCCTCTTCTCCGAGCAGGGCAACTGGCCGGACTTCATCGAGACCCTCCACAGCGCAGCGGATCGATCCAATGATCCGACCGTGCAGGTGGAGCTTTACTTCAAAGTGGCAGACACCTGGACCCAGCGGCTGGAGAAACCCGACCGGGCTGTCAAAGCCTACGAGCGGGTGCTCTCCGTGGAGCCCGGGAACTTAAAGGCCGCCCGGGCTCTGGTGCCCATCTATGAGGACGGCCAGAAGTGGCCTCGGCTCCTGGCCATCTATGAGGTGCTCTTCGAGTACTCCGACGACGACGGTGAACAGCTGGATCTCCTCCGGAAGATCTGGACCACCTGCGAAGACAAGCTCGGCTCTAAAGCCAATGCCTTCACCTGGTGCGCCAAGGCCTACGAGCTCGCACCCGAAGACGACGAGCTCGTTCGAGAGATGGAGCGGCTGGCTGCCGAGTCCGACGCCTACGACGAGCTGGTGGTCATCTACGGTCGACGGGTAGACAACCTGGAAGACGAGGACGCCAAGGTCACCTTGTATCGCAAGCTGGCCCAGCTCACCTTGGAGCAGTTGGGTCGACCCGAGGAGGCGCAGACCTTCCTCGAGGCCATTTTGGAGCGGGAGCCCGAAGACCTCGACACCCTCTCGTCCCTGGAGAAGATTTCCGAAGCCCTGGAGAATTGGCCCCGCCTGCTGGAGATCTATGCCACGCAGGTGAACCTCGAGTCCGATCCCCAGGCTAAGCTCGAGATCCTGTTCCGGGCTGGCGCCATCCAGGAAGACATTCTGGAAGACCTGGACGCTGCGGTGGTGGTCTATGGCCAGATCTTGGATTTGGAGCCCAACGACCTACACGCCCTGCGATCCCTGGAGAAGCTGCACACGGAACAGTCGACCTGGACCGCCCTGGCCGATATCCTGGTGCGCCAACTGGACCTCGCCGAACAAACCGAGGAGCAGGTTGTCTTGGAGTTCCGCCTAGGGGAGCTGAACGAGGAACAACTCGACGCCACCCGGGACGCCATCGACTACTACAAGCGAGCCATCGCACACGACCCGGAGCACCGCGCCACCGTCGCGGCCCTGGAGCGATACACCGACCCCGAGGGCGAGTTCACGGTGGAGGTGGCCGGCGTGCTGACCCCCTTCTATGAAACCACCGAGGACTGGCAGCAGCTGGCCCGCATGCTGGAGATCCTGCTCGGCGCCGAAGAGGACGACACCGAGAAGCTGGAGCTCATGAAGCGCCTGTCGGTCATCTACGGCCGACGCCTGGGAGACGCCGATGGGGCCTTCCAGAACGCCCAGCGAGTCTTCGCCGTGGCCCCCCAGGACGAGGAAAACCGCGTAGAGCTGCGGAACCTGGCCGACATGGTGCAGAACTTCGAGTCCCTCATCGAGCTGTACTCGGATCGGCTGGAGAACGCCGATCCCGAATTGCAGCGGCTCCTTGCCTGGGAAGTGGCCGACATCTACGACACCAACCTCGGCGAAACCGCCGAGGCTCGCAGCTACTACGAGAAGGTGCTCGCCCTCGATGAGTCCCACGACGGCGCCTTCGAGGCGCTGCACCGCATCCTTCAGGATGCCGCCCAGTGGCCCGAGCTCCGCACCCTGCTGGAGAACCGCGTGGAGCTCGTGGGAGACGCCGAGGTCAAAAAGGCGCTCCTGTTCCAAATCTGCGCCCTTAATGAGGACGTGCTCGCCGACGTGGACCGGGCCATCACCGCCTACCGCGCGGTGCTCGAGCTGGAGCCCGATAATCAGCAGTCCTTCTCTGCCCTGGAGCGGCTCTTCGATGTGGCCGACCAGTGGTCCGATCTCGAAGCGCTGCTGGCCCAGGAGCTCGGGTTCGCCGAGGAGCCGGACCGCATCGCTGACCTGCAGTTCCGACGCGGCCAACTCCAGGCGAGCCGCCTGGACAACGCTGATGGCGCGGTGGACCTGTTCACCGAAGTGCTCTCCGCCGATCCCGAGCACGCCGGCGCCACCGAAGCCCTGGAGGGGCAGCTGGACAACGCCGACCTACGCCAGCGGGTCGCAGCCCTCCTCGAGCCCCTGTACGACGAACGCGGCGAGTGGCAGAAGCTGGCGTCCAACCTCGAGATCCAACTCGAAGACGCACCCGACAACCACGCCAAGGTGGAGCTGCTGGCCCGCATCGCCGACCTGCAGTCGAGCAACCTCATGGATCCGGACGCCGCCTTCGTAACGTGGCGACAGGCCCTCAAGGTCTTGCCGTCCGATGAGCGAGTGCTCGAGGCGCTGGACACACTCATCGAAACCTCCGGGCGCTGGGAAGAAGCGGCCCACGTATGGGAAGAGGGCCTCGCGGCCACGGATGAAACCAACTCGACCCTGCAAGACGACTTCATGATGCGGCTGGCCCGGCTCAACGCCGATCAGCTCAATGACCCCCAGGCGGCCACCAAGTGGTACCGCGACCTGCTGAACAAGGACCCATCCAACCTCACCATGGCTCGGCCCGCTGCAGAGGCCCTCGGTCAACTGTACGAGGGCGCGGCGGACTGGACAAACCTCATTGGCATCTTGCGCCAGGAGGTGGAGTGGTCCGACGACCCGGAGCAGCGCAAGAACATGCTGTACCGCATCGCGGAGATCCAGGAGACCGCCCTGGAAGACAACGCCGCAGCCGTGCAGACATTCAACGATATCGTTGAGTTTGATCCCGAGGAGCAGTCCGCCTTAGACAACCTGGAGCGACTGTACTTCCAATCCGAGAAGTGGGCCGATCTCATCGGTATCCTCAAGCGACGGGTGGAGCTCTCCATGGACAGCGAGGAGCGACGCGCGCTCCTGGGCCGGGTGGCCATGCTGTACGAGGAGGCCCTGGAAGACGCCGACGAGGCTGGTACCGCCTGGCTCACCGTGCTGGACGAACAGCCCGACGACCTGGAGGCCATCCGGGCCTTATCCCGCCTCTACGAGCGAGCTTCCCGGTGGAGTGATTTGTACGACATGCTCGAGCGCGAGCTGGACCTGCTGGAGGAGGACGACCAGCGGGTGACCCTCACCTTCCGGCTGGGGGATCTGCTCCAGCACCGCCTCGACGACGCCGAGCGATCGCTGTACCGCTACAACCAGGTGCTGGAAATCGACCGCGGCCACGAGGGTGCTCGCACGGCCCTGGAGGAGCTGCTGGGAGACTCCATGCTCGCCCTCCAGGCGGCTGAGCTCTTAGAGCCCCTATACACCACCGAGTCCGACTGGGAGAAGCTCTGCTCCATCTTCGAGCTCAAGGCCGACCACACCGTCGACCCCGCCGAGAAGGTGACCATCTACCAGCGCATCGCCGAGATCAAAGAGACCGGGATGGACGACTCCTCCTCGGCCTTCGACTTCTACGGCTTCGCGCTGCACGAGGCTCTGTCCGAGCCCAACCTGCGCGAGATCCTGAACGCCTTGGAGCGCCTCGCCGCTCAGGACGACCGGTGGCAGGACCTGGTGGACCTCTACAAGGAGGTGGCCGGCGACATCCTGGACGCGGAGCTGCAGGAGCAGGTGCGCCTGTCGGTGGCCGAGATCTCCAGACTGCACCTGCAGGACGTGGACTCAGCGCGCTCCTTCTACAAGCGCGTGCTGGACAACGATCCGGAGAACGAGAAAGCCCTGGACGCTTTGGAAGAGATTTACGTCCAGACTGAGTCCTGGGAGCCCCTGCTGGCCATCTACCAGTCCCGGGCCGACATCCTGGCCGACTCGCCGGACCTACGGCGTAGCTACCTGGCCCGGGCCGCCGGCCTGTGCGAGGAGTTCCTTGATAAGATCGAAGACGCCGTGTCTTGCTGGCGGCAGATCACGGACCTGGATCCCGGCGACCGGGAAGCCTCATCCGCTTTGGAGCGGCTCTACGCCAAGGGGGGTCAACACGCTGATCTGGCGGACCTGTTCGAGCAGCGGCTGCAACACGTCGAAGACCTGGACGAAGCCGTGAGCCTGCGCTTCCAACTGGGCGTACTGCTGGAGAATGATCTCGACGAGCCCGTCCGCGCCCTGGAAAACTACCGCGCCACACTGGGCGGCAACCCGACCCATGCCGAGGCCATCGAGGCCATCGAACGGTACATGGAAGACGAGGACCATCGCGGAGAAGCCGCCGAGGTGCTCGAGCCCATCTTCGCCAGTCGCCACGACTGGGCACGGCTCATCGAGACCTACAAGATCCGGCGGGACGCCAACGACGACCTGGAGCTCAAGTCCGAGCTGACCCGAAAGATCGCCCGCCTCTACGAGGAGCAACTCGAGGACCTGGACCAGGCCTTTGAGTGGTACGGCAAGCTCTTCGTGGAGCAGCCCGGTGAGAAGAAGGTACGCGACATCCTCACCCGACTGGCCGGAATCCAGGAGAAGTGGGATCGCCTCGCAGAGGTGTTTGAAACCTACCTCAATGACGTGTTTGACGAGTCCCCCACCTCCCTCGATGTGGGCCAGCAGCTCGCCCACATCTACGATGAGCGGCTGGACAATGTGGACAAGGCCAAGGAGTTCTACCTGCGGGTGCTCTCCTTCGACCGGTCCCTCGAGGATGTCTTTAGCGCTTTGGAGTCCATCTTGACCCGGGCGGGGCGCTGGAATGACCTGCTCGAAGTGTACCAGGACGCCTCGGAGGCAGTGTACGAACCCGACGAGCGCAAGTCGTTGCTCTTCAAGATCTGCACGATCTGGGAAGAGGCCCTGGGCAACATAGACGAAGCCATCAGCGCCTACCGCGCGGTGCTCGAAGTGGGCGACAACGACCGCAGAGCTGTGGCCTCCTTGGATCGACTCTTCGTTCAGGACGAACGCTGGGAGGAGCTGGTGGAGCTACTGCACCGTCAGCTCGAGTACGTGGAATCCGCCGAGGATCTGATCCCGCTCAAGCTGCGCCTGGGCTTGCTCTATGAGGAGCGGTTGGACGACGTAGCCGGCGCCATCGATAGCTATGAAGAGGTGCTTCGCTCTGAGTCCACGAACGGAGACGCCATAGCCGCCTTGGAGCGGCTGCTGGGCAACGAAGATCACCGCTTCCGCGTGGCGCAGATCCTCGAGCCCCTCTATCAGGCCACAGACAACTGGCAAAAGCTGGTGGTGATCTACGACGTCCAGATGGAGTCCATCAACGATCAGGTGCGCCGGGTGGAAATCCTGCGCGAGATCTCCTCCATTCACGAGCATCGATCCGGAGACATCCGCAAGGCCTTCGAGGCCATGGCCAAAGCCTGGCGGGAGGACATCATAGACTCGGAGGTGCTGGGCTCCCTGGAGGCGCTGGCCACCAAGCTCGAAGACTGGGGTCGGTTGGTGACGGTGCTCACCGAGGGCATCGAGGGCAGCTACGACTACGAGCTGCAGGCCAACATCTGGCTCAAGATCGCCCGCATCCACGAGGAGGCGGAGTCCAACCCCACCGCCGCGGTGGAGGCCTACAACAAGCTGCTGGAGGTCAAAGAGGACAGCGAGGAGGCCATCGATGCCCTGGAGCGGCTGCTGCCCTCCCTGGGCCAGTTCACCGAGCTCGTGACCATTCTCCGCAAGAAGGCGGAGCTGGCCCCGGATCCTCTGGACGCCAAGGACTGCTTCTACAAGATCGCCGAGATCCAGGAGTCCACCCTGGAGGACACCGAGGAGGCGATCACTACCCTGCGGAACCTGCTCAACATCGATGACACCGATGAGGTGGCCATCGCCTCCCTGGAGCGGCTCTACCTCGCCAGCGAGTCCTGGACCGATCTGGTGGGCATCTACCAGCGCAAGATCGAGTCCCTCATGGACACCGACGAACGGCGCACGGTGATCTTCCAGATGGCCTACGTGTACGAGGCCAAGGTGGAGGAGGCCTTCGAGGCCGTCGCTGCCTACCGGAGCGTGCTGGACGAAAACGCAGACGATATCGAGGCCCTGGTGGCCTTGAACCGCCTGTACACCAATGAAAAGATGTGGCCCGATCTGCTGGAGATCATGGACCGGCAGATCTCGCTCACGTCCGATCCGAGCGAGACCAACAACCTCAACTACCGCGCCGGTTGGGTGCTGCAAAACGAGATGGACGAGCTCGAGAGCTCCATCGAGCGGTACGAGAGCGTGCTCCAGGATGACCCGACCTACGGTGATGCCCGTCAGGCCCTCGAGGTGCTGGTGCGCGAGCCGGACGCCCGGGAGCCGGCCGCCCGCGTGCTGGAGCCCCTGTATCGGGCCGCCGGCGAGTGGGATCCGCTCATCGAGGTCCTCGAGCTGCAGCTCGAGTCCGAGACGGACCCCATGGTGAAGGTGGAGCTGCTCAAGAAGGTTGCCGAGCTCAACGAGGAGGGGCGCACCGACAGCCGCGCCGCCTTTGACGCCTACGGTCGGGCCTTCAACGAGGACCCGTCTGACGACGATGCCACCGGCCACCTGGAGCGGCTCGCCCAGCAGCTCTCCATCTGGGCCGAGCTTACCGCGATCTATGAAAAGCGGCTGGAGGACATCTACGAGGATGACCTTGGCCGCCGGATCACCATGACCCTGGCCCGGGTCTTCGAGGAGGCCCTCGGAGACGACGCCAAGGCCATCGAAAAGTACAACAAGGCGCTTGACTACTCGGGGGACGACTCCAAGCCCCTCGCCGCCTTGGACCGGCTGCTCGAGCGCACCAGTGACTGGCGGGAGCTGGCCAAGGTGCTGGAGCGGGAAGTCGAATCCGCAGGGGATCCCGCCGTCGAGGCCACGCTCATGTTCCGGTTGGGCAACCTGCGACGCACGGAGTTCGAGGAGCCCAACGAGGCCATCTCCGCCTACCGGGAGGTGCTGGATCGAGACCAACAACATGAGGGAACCCTGGCCGCTCTGGAGGAGCTGCTGGAGGTCGAAGCGTGCACCGAGCAGGTGTTGGACATCCTGGAGCCAGTCTACGAAAACGCCGAGAACCACGAGCGCGTGACCTGGCTGGCCTGGAAGCGGCTGGAGCTCATCGAGGACCCCTTCGATCGTGCCAGCCTGCTCGAGCGCATCGCCGAGCTGTCCGAGACCCAGCTTGGAGATCAGGCCCGGGCCATGGATGCCTTCGGGCATGCGCTGATCCAGCGCCCCGACGAGCCCCGATACATCGAAGAGTTGGAGCGGCTAGCCCAGGAGCTGGGCCGCTGGGCCGAAGCCACCGCCGTCTTGGAGAACATCCTGGTTACAGAAGGCCTCGACGAGGCGGTGTTCCTGCAGCTCGCGCTGCGTTGCGCCGACTGGAACGCCGACAAGCTGGGAGACGTCCGCCGGGCCGAGCAGTACTACCAGGCCGCCCTGGAACGGGATTCGGAGAACCTCGACGCCCTCGGACGGTTGGAATCCATCTACCGCAACCTGGGAGAGATCGAGCAGCTCATCAAGATCCTGGAGACCAAGGCCGAGTTCGAATACGACCTGACTAAGAAGAAGGAGATCCTCGCTGAGGTAGCGGACTTGGCTGAGAACGCCCTGACCGACACCGCGGCGGCAGCCCGGGCCTGGAAGGCCATTTCCGAGCTGGACGAAGCTGACACCAAGGCCCAGGACGCCCTGATCCGGCTCTACGAATTGGCCGAGCAATGGGAAGAGCTCATCGAGATCCTCGACCGCAAGGCACGGTTCGCCATGGAGCCGAGCGAGGGACTGGCCCTGAGGCACCGCATCGGCGAGCTCTGCCGCACCCAGCTCGATGACGCAGAACGTGCTGCCAACGCCTACCGCGACGCCTTGGATCTGGACACCGAGGATGAGGTCGCCCTAAACGCCCTGGAGGATCTGTTCGCGACCGCCGAGGACTGGTCATCGGTGCAGGACATCCTGCTGCGACGCCTCTCTGCTGTGGACCCCGGGCCCAAACGGGTGCCCACCATGGAGAAGCTGGCCCTACTGGCCGAGCAGCGCTTCGAAAACACCGACGAGGCCACCGACTACTGGCACCAGATCCTGAACTTCGACCCGAACTACGTCGCGGCCTTCGACCAACTGGAGCGAATCCTTGGCAAGGACGAACGCTGGTACGATCTGGTGGAGGTCATCAAGCGCCACGCTGAGTACTTCGACACCATCGGTGATCGCGAAGGTGAAGTGGGCCAACTGGTGCGGATCGCTCGCATGTGGGAGGAGAAGCTCGACAGCCCGGAGAACGCAACGGAGATCTTGGAAACCATCCTGGAGCGCGATCCAAACAACGTCTCCGCCCTTACGGGCCTGGCGCGGCTGCACGAGCGGACCAAGGACTGGGAGAAGTGCCGCGAGGTCCTTGCCCAGGCCGCGGCGCTCAACCCCAGCGGCAACCAGGCCGCGGAGCTGTTCTTCCGCATGGGTCGGGTGGAGACGGAGCTGGGCAACCCCGCCGAGGCCCTGGAACACTATGCCAAGGCCGTGGAGTGGGACCCGGCCCACGCCGAGGCGCTCTTGGCCTTGGAGACGGCGGCCCGGGAGCAAAAGAACTGGACGGAGGTGGCCCGGCTGGTGCACCTCAAGGCCACGGGCGCCAAGGACACCGAAAGTCAGCTCGAGTTCCTGTGCGAGCTCGGCACTCTTTACGCCGAGAAGCTGGACGACGCCGAAGGAGGGCTACCCTTCCTGGAGCAGGCCATCGAGCTCGCCCCCGAAGATCCCAAGGTGTTAAAGCCGCTGGCGGATCTCTACTTCGCCGCCGGGAACCTGGAGAAGGCCGAGCCCATGTACAACGGGCTCATTGAGACCACGGCCAAAGCGCGAAAGCGCTCCAAGGAGCTGGCGCCCTACCACTTCAAGCTCGGTGCCATCGCCGAGGCCCGAAGCGACGCCGAAAAGGCGGCCGCCGAGTACGACAAGGCCTATCGCATCGACACCACCTACACCCCGGTGGTGGTCGCCATCGGCAAGCTGGCCATGGGACAACAGGACTGGGAGAAGGCTCGACGCATCTACCGCGCCATGTTGCTACAAAACATCGACGAGGCTACTGCCGGCATCACCAAGGGTGACGTCTACTACGCGTTGGGTCAGATCCACGAACAGTTGGAGGAGACGAAAAAGGCCGTCAACATGTACGAGCGCGGCCTCGAGATCAAGCCCGACCACGCTGACCTCCAAGCCGCCCTCGCCCGCATCAAGGGCTAAGAGCCCCCCTCTGCCCCCTCCCCCCTTCCTCCCGATCACCTCGATACAATCTCGAAAAAATCTTGAGGCCGCTGATCCGTTCGCTTCACCCGCGCGAAGGACCTTCACTCTGCCGCTCCAGCGGGGCGCTGAAAGAGCGGCTGGCGTGAAGTCCTCCGCGCGAGCTACGCTCTCTGCTGTTAGGCCGGTTCAATCAAATGCGCGATCGGTTGGGAATCGGCAATGAAGCGGAGATGCTGTGGGTCCGCGAGGGGATCGGCGAGCGCAGTTACGGGAGTGAACGAAGTGAACGCACGTCTGTTTGAGCACGACGCCCCCTCGCGGATCCATGGCGCCGGAGCGGGTCTGCACCACCTCCACCCAGCCCTGTACCTTATGCGGCCCTTGCGCCAAGGAGCGTCCCGTGTACATGCTCTGTCGGCCATGAGAAAAGATACTCCTATGTACCAAAGAATCTCTGTGTCCCTGGCGACAGTGGCGATCCTGGCTCTGGGGGTCGGGGGCTGCTCCAACGACGACAGCCCTGGTGACAACAACTCCACACCTGACGCCGCAGTGGATGCCCAGCCCGACACCGGCCCCCAGGGGTTGGCCTTGGACTTGGGTGAGGTGGTCACCCTGGAGCCTGACTCCACGGGAACCGCCGAGGTGAC
>JAOZUO010000101.1:0-9714 GCA_029938605.1 Deltaproteobacteria bacterium
GAGATCGTTAACACACGCCGTGCCGATACCAACCATTCTCTCAGCAAGTAAGAACCGATTTGGACCACTCTCCAGAGCTGCTACAACAGCTGAGGAAATGTCAGCCACGATGCAAATCAGCTTTTCCAGTGCATCAATCTGTACTTCTGGCTCCTCAGTTGCGAGCAACTCAAACAGTTCATCCATTTGTCATTACCTCAATCTAAGCAACAGGAATTCTCCATTTAGGATTGTCCCATCTTGTCCAGACGCTTGTCGACGTATTTCAGCACTTCGGTAAGTCGAGTTGGTCGGGAAATCCTTGACAAGCACTCCGGAGGGGCACAGGTTGGACTGGCTGGTCTAACCAGGTGGTACGACTGCCGGTAGGACCGCCCTGCACAGGACAGGACAGGAGGACCCAAAGTGCCCAGACCGCGATTCGCCAAGCTCGATCCCGCCAAGAAAGAGGCGATTTTCGGTGCCGCCCTTGAGGCGTTTGCATCAAATGGCTTCGATGGAGCGTCCTACAATCAGATCATCGAGAATGCCGGCATCAGCAAGGGTGCCATGTACTACTACTTCGATGATAAGGAGGACCTCTACGCTACCCTGGTACGCCACGAGCTCGAGGAGATCCTGCAGCACTTCCACGAGCTGCCCGAGGTGGGCTCAGCGGCCGAGTTCTGGGAGATGCTCGTGGAGCTGGTTCGCGAGACGCAGGCCTTCGTTGTGGCCGAGCCCCTGAAGTTAAAGCTGTTGCGGTCCTTGATGAAGATGCGCACGCAGGGTCAACTCAGCCCGTTGCTTCAAGACCTGTACGAGCTGGGAGAGCAGTTCTCGGCGCAGTTGCTCAAGCAGGGGCAGGAGATTGGCGCGGTGCGAACGGATCTGCCCTTCGAGCTGTTGGTCTCCCTGGTCACGGCGGTGGACGAGGCCGGGGACTGCTGGATGCTCGAGAACCTGGACATGAGCGACCTCAAGGTGATGGGAAACTACGGGCTGGTCTTTTCGGATCTGCTGCGA
The DNA here is from genome assembly GCA_029938605.1 of Deltaproteobacteria bacterium. Classification (GTDB taxonomy): domain Bacteria; phylum Myxococcota_A; class Polyangia; order HGW-17; family JAJRWW01; genus JAJRWW01. The sequence continues at coordinate 1,006 of JAOZUO010000101.1, forward strand.
CGTATTCTCGCACCGGGAGACATAAAATTTGAGAAATCGGATTGACAGATCCGAGTGGTCTGTCATATTAGACCAAGTGGTCGAACTGGATGGTATGTACTATCGGTTCGACCGAGTGGTAGAAAGCCAGCCTGGGCTGGCGGGAGGGTGATTCCCATGGCCAGATACAGTGTCTTCTTTGTTACGTTGCTATTGAGCGGGATCCTGGCGGCACCAACCGCTGAGGCGGGCAACTGGGGCAAGTGTCCCTCCTCGGTTAAAGACCTGGCCGATAAGGCGGACCGGCTCTCGAGGGGCAGCTCCTCCAAGGGCACCATGTCCATGAAGGTGTACAAGCGGGGCACGGTCTCCATGCGCATGAAGATCTGGTCCAAGGGCCGCAACAAGTTCCTGGCCAAGATCCTCCGGCCGAGCCGGTTGCGTGGCATGGCCACCCTCAAGTCCGGGGCCAACCTGTGGAACTACCTGCCGCGGCAGGATCGGATCATGAAGCTCGGTTCCTCCATGATGGGGGGCTCCTGGATGGGCTCTCACTTCACCAACGACGATCTGGTGAAGGAGACCGACATGCGCAAGCACTACACCTGCACCAAGTATACCGACGTGGGCGGCTACATGACCATCTACATGAAGCCCCGCCCCAACGCGCCGGTGGTCTGGGGCAAGCTGGTGATGAAGCTCAAAAAGGCCGGCACCATCTCCATCTGGATCAAGTACTACAACGAGCGGGGCAAGCTCAAACGCACCATGAAGTTCCAGCGCGTGCGCACCATGGGCGGGCGCACCTTCCCCACGCGCATGGTGCTCCAGCCCGCCAACGCACCGTCCGAACGCACGGTGGTCACGTACCACAAGATGAGATTCAACGCGTCCATTCCCAACCGGTTGTTCACACTCCGGGGCTTGAAGCGCTAGCCGCCTAAACCCAGCCAAACCCCTTTTGTAGGAGGTTTCCATGTGGTTGTTGCTCAAGACCGCCTGGCGAAATCTATTCCGACAGCGGCGGCGAACTATCATTACGGTCACTGCCATGGCCTTCAGCCTGGTGATCGCCATCCCCACCTGGGGCCTCACTGAAGGGCTCACCAAGGAGATGCTGCGCGGCATCACCCGCATGGACCTGGGCCACGTGCAGGTGCACGACCCGGCCTACCCCAAGGGTAAGGCTATGCAGTCCCTGCTGCGGCGCCCGGATTTTCTGCTCAAGAAGATCCGCGCCACGTCGGGGGTGGTGGCGGCCGGGCCCCGGGTGCACGGCTATGCCCTGGCTTCCCACGATGTACATATGACCTCGATCCTTGCGGCCCTGCCCAAGCCGCTGCCGGCCAAGGCGGTGCTCTTCGGCCGCGCGCCCGATGCCAAGGCTCCCTGGCGCACGGATCGAGCCCTGGCCTGCGAGGCCCTGGTGGATCGCAAGAGCGCCCGGCAGTACGCCATCGTGGTGGGCACGGTGCTCACGCCGGGGGCGGCCAAGGCCGGCGGCCGGTGTGAGCGGGTGCGGGTGGTGGGCGTGAGCCGGGATCCCCTGCCGGGCTACCTGACCGAGCGCAGGCTCGTCGTCGGCATGCCCGCGCCGGATCTGATCAAGGCCTTTGGCAAGGCGCCCTTCGAGACCCCCACCGTCCTGCGCCACTCGGCCACCCTCCAGATCGAGGGCGTGGACCCGTCCCACGAGCGGCGGCTCACGTTCATGTCCGAGAAGCTGCTCCGGGGAGACCAGTACAAGGGCAATCGCTACCTCGGCCCCAAGGCCGGCTGGGAGATTGTGGTGGGGTACCGCCTCGCCACCATCATGCGGCTGCGAGTAGGCGCGAAGATCTTCGTCCAGGCCGCCTCCCTGGACCAGTCCAAGAATGAGTTCTCGCAGACCTTCCGGGTGGTGGGCATCTACCGCACGGGCGTGGAGATGCTGGATCGGGCCCGGGTGTTTGTGCACTACAAGGACGCCCAGCGGATCATGAGCCTGGGCAACCGGGTGCACGAGATCGCCGTGGTGGGCAAGGACGCCAAGAACCCGTTGCCCCTGGCGCGGCTGCTCAAAAAGGCGGTGTCCACCCGGCTGCGCATCGTCACCGGAGCGCCCGGCAAGCGGGCCGGGAGCCGCCCCCTGGCCGCGCCCATGACGGTGTATGAGCCCGTCAATGGTGACGCCGCGTTGATCATTCCCTACGACCTCAAGCGCCGCTTCGACGACCTCAAGGGCCTGGACAAGGTGGTCAAGCGGGTCTACGGCGCCACCCGGGTGGCCCGGGGACAGTCTATCAAAGTGGAGGTCAAGCCCCTGCCCAAGGCGAAGCTCGCCGAGCTGGTGGGCGCGGCGGTGACCGACGATCCCTGTACGATCTATCCGCCGCTGGGACACCGCAAGGCGCTCGGGGTCCAGACCGGCGACGTGCTGCGCTCCCTGGACGCGCTCACAGGCAACGAAAACGGCTGCACCCAGGTCAAGGTGGGCGCGCCCTTCGATCCGAAGAAGCTGGGCGATGCCGATACCAAGATCGCGGAGCTGGTCTTGTCCCTCAAGGCAGCGGCGTCTGGCGACGATGACGATGACGACGACGAGGGCGCCGGCCTGGAGGCGGGCGGGGTGGACCTGGTGAAGCTCGGGCCCGCGCAGAAGCTGCGGCTGGTGGGTGTGGAGGCGGTGTCGGAGCGGCGGCTGTCGGGACTGCACAAGGGACTCGCCGCCGGGGCGTATTTGCGTAAGCCCGGAGAGACCGTGGAGGAGGCGGCGCGCTGGCCCGTGCTATTGCCCCAGCGGGTGGCCCAACGCCTGGGCACCAAGGTGGGCGGTACGGTGCTGCTGGAGGTCATCGACCCAGAGGGCAAAAAAGGCTGGCGGGCGGCCTGGGTCAAGGGCGTGCTCAAGGACACCCGGTGGCCCAAGGACCTGCCTGAGCTGGTCATGGGCTACTACGCGGCCCAGCAGGTGGACGCGCCGAGGCTCAACGCCCGGGCCCACGAGATGCTGCTTTTGCCCAAGCCCAAGGTGGACCACCAGGCGCTCATGGCCGAGGGCAAAAAGCGCCTCGCGCCCCTGGTGCGTACCTGGCAGCAGATCGCCCCGGACATGGCCACGCTCATCAAGCTCCAGGACACCTGGGTGGCCATCTTGCTGGCGATCATTTTTGCCCTGGCCGCCATGACCGTCATGAACACCATGCTCATGGCCGTCTTTGAGCGCACCCGGGAGTTCGGGGTGCTCAAGGCCATTGGCATGAAGCCGGGCCAGGTCTTCTGGCTCATCGTTTTGGAGACGTTGGCCCTGGCGATCATCGCGGTGGCCATCGGAGGCGCCGGGGGACTGGGGCTCAACCACCTGGCCGTGGTGGACGGCATCGACCTGTCCAAGTGGACCGGCGGGTTCACCTACCAGGGCACCTTCATCAACCCCGTGTGGCGAGCTGCCCACTCGGTGAAGGTCATCGTCGTGCCCATGATCATGGTCCAGGTAGTTTGTCTCCTGGTGTCCATCTACCCCGCCGCGCGGGCCGGCCGGCTCAAGCCGGTCAAGGCCATGCGCCACAACAGTTAGAGGAACCACTGCGATGATGACACTCAAACTCGCATTTCGTGGCCTCTGGCGACACAAGATCCGCACGCTCATTACGGTGGGCGCCATCTTTACGAGCCACTGCTGGGGGCTGGTGTTCCTGTCCATGAACGATGGCGGACATGAGCTGATGATCGAGATGGGCATCCGCCAGGGGCGGGCCGGCCACGTGGTGGTCCAAGCCAAGGACTACCAGAAGACCCAGGCCGTGGAGCTGCTGGTGACCGACCCCGAGAAGATTCGAAATATCGTCCGCCAGAAGGTGCCCAAAAGCCGAGTGGTGCTGCGCGCCTTTGGGGGCGGCCTGGCCCGATCGGCCAATGACGCGGTGGGCGTGATGTTCGCCGGCGTGGAGCCGGACCAGGAGAAGTACGTGGACGATCTGGCCAAGAAGATCGTCCGGGGCGTGTATCTGGGGGCTGACGAGGCGGACATCCGCAAGGCCGAGACGAAAGAAGCCAAGCGCAAGGGGGACGGTCCGAAGCTGGGGCCCAAGGGGCTGTGGTGCGCACGCAAGGCCGGGGCCGACGAGCCCCTCAGAAGGCCCGTGGTCATCGGTGTGCGCATGGCCAAGACGCTGCGGGTGGGGTTGTGCGAAAAGCTGGTTCTGGACGTGCAGGGCATGGGGGACAAGGAGCAGGCGGAGATGCGGGTAGTGGGCATCTTCAAGACCGGCACCGCGGATCTGGATGCCTTCACGCTGCAGGCGCCCTTGAAGGTGGTCCAGCGGCTCATGCACATCGGCTCGGGGGTACACCAGGTGGCCATCTTCGTGGGCTCCATCAAGCTCACCGAGGCCACGGTGAATGCCATTCGAGGCCCCATCGAGGACGGCTCCCTGGTGGTACTGCCTTGGGACAAGGCCATGCCCGAGATGGCGGAGTTCATCTGGCTGGACGAGGCCTCGGGCTTCGTCTTCATGATCATATTGTACCTGATCGTGATGATCGGCGTGCTCAACACGGTGCTCATGTCGGTCATGGAGCGCACCAAGGAGTTTGGGGTCATGCGGGCCCTGGGGGCCGGTCCCATCCGCATCGTGGGACTGGTATTGGCCGAGGGGCTGCTGCTGGGGATCCTGGGCGTGATCTTTGGGTCTGTGCTGGCCGCCTATCCGTTGTACTATCTGGAGACTACCGGGATCGACATCGCTATGTTCACCGGGGGTGAAGCCATGGAGGCGGGAGGCGTGGTCATGACCATCATGAAGGGCAAGCTGTACCTGTCGAGCACGCTCTGGGCGTGCGGTATCATCGTGGCCATGACCGTCTGCGCGGCCATCTACCCGGCCATCCGGGCGGCCAAGGTGAAAGTGCTCAAGGCGATCCATCAGGCGTAGACGCAAAAACCGAAAGAAAGGAGTCGATCATGGCTTCGAACATTATCGAGATCACTGACCTCACCAAGACGTATCAGCAGGGCAAGGTGAAGGTAGAGGCCCTACGGGGTGTGGATTTGAACATCGAGGCCGGGGAGTTCACCGCCATCTGCGGTCCCTCGGGATCGGGCAAGACCACCCTGCTCAACCTCATCGGCGCCCTGGACTCTCCCACCGCCGGCCACGTGAAGGTGGGCGGACGGGACCTGGCGGGCATGAAGGCCGGGGACCTGGCCAAGCTGCGATTGAACAAGGTGGGCTTCGTGTTCCAGGCCTACAACCTGGTGCCGGTCCTGTCGGCCTGGGAGAACGCCGAGTTTGTCATGCTGCTGCAGCACGTGCCCGCGGCCGAGCGCAACAAGCGTCTGACCGAGCTGTTCAAACGGGTGGGGCTCGAGGGTATGGAGAAGCGGCGCCCGGCGGAGCTGTCAGGCGGGCAGCAGCAGCGGGTGGCCGTGGCCCGGGCGGTGGCGGCCAAGCCCGAGCTGGTCCTGGCCGACGAGCCCACGGCCAACCTGGACTCCGCCACGGGATCGGCCCTGCTGGACATGATGCGCGAGCTCAATGAGGAGCAGGGCGTGACCTTTGTCTTCTCCACCCACGACCAGCGGGTCATGGATCGCGCCAAGCGGATCATCGTGCTCGAGGACGGAAAGGTCGCCGAGGACAACCTGGTCAACGGCAACGGCGGCGCACTGGCGGGTGACAAGCCCGACGCCGACACCGAAGAAGACGCGGCGTAGTCATGCGACGGCTAAGCACAGCAGGGTTGTTGCTGGTACTGGCACTGGTGCTGGGTTCCCCGTTCGCCCCGCCTGCTTGGGCCGTGCCCGTGCTGGAGAAGGACGACCACACGGTCAACATAGACGGATCGATCAAGTCCTTTGTCTTCGGCATGTACTTCCCCCACCACCCGCCGCTGGTGCTCAACTTTTTTGGCCTGGGCGGAGTGGACTACGGCGGCATGGGCCTGGCCGACTTCCGCCTCAAGCTTGAGGGGGAGCACTATGAAAAGTGGAAGTGGCAGATTCACTTCCGCACCCAGACCACGGTCAGCTCTTTTCCCAACGCCATGGGCGCCATAAGCATGGCCGGCGGGGCCACCCCGGCGCGGTCTCTGCCCCTGCAGGGTACGGCGCCAAACGGCGAGTACTTCCAGTGGCGCCATGAGCTGGACCGCCTCGCGGTGAGCTACCGCGCGGGCAAGGTGGACATCATCCTCGGGCGACAGCCCATCTCCTTTGGCGTGGGTTTCGTGTGGAAGCCCGCCGACCTGGTGGGGACCTTCTCACCGACCGAGGTGGACGGCGAGTACAAGCCCGGCGTAGACGCCCTGCGGATGAACTTCGCCCTGGGCGACTTCACGGAGCTGGCCTTGGTGGCGACCTTCGGTGGGCCCACCTGCCGCTCGAACGTGTTGCCCAACGGTGAGTCCTGCGAGGGGTACCACGCCCAGTTCAGCCTGGAGCACTCCGTGGCCCTGGCGCGGTTCCGTACCAACGTCAAGGCCGTGGACTTCGGCGTTATCGCCGGCTGGGTACGGGGCGATGTGGTGGCGGGGCTGTTTATCACCGGCTCGGTGAAACGCTTCCGTATCCGGAGCGAGGTGGTCTACACCTGGGACATCGAAGAGGATGGTCCGGACCCCGATACCACCGACTGGTTCCTCCAGGGTCCCTACTACGCCGGCATGGGCAACCCCGAGGGCAGGGACGATCACTTCGTGCGCGCCATCTTAGGTGTGGACTACACCTTTGACATCAAAAAGCCTCTCATCGTCCTAGCCGAGGTGTACTACAACGGCTTCGGCCGTCGCCACGCCAAGGACTACATGGCTCTGCTCATGAAGCCGCGCGTGGCGGAGTTTGGAGAGATCTCCAACACCGGCATCCTCTACGCCGCCCTGGGGCTGAGCTGGGAGCCCCATCACAAGCTGCCCATGGCCCTGACGGTCATGGGAAACCTGCTCGACCCGTCCATGTTCATCAACGCCACGGCGACGTACAAGGTGGGCGACGAGTCCATCCTCGTGGCCGGCGCCATGATCCCCATCGGCCGCGCCCCCGAGATCGGCGCCACGGGCCTCACCCCCCGCTCCGAGTTCGGCCTCTACCCCTACGTCTTCTACCTCCAGTGGAAGATGTATTTCTGAGTCTGCTTTCCCTCCTTTTCAGAACGGGGCTTTTGTTTTAAGAATGACGTTCTGATTTATTGGAGGAGCATTGGTGATGAGCGAGATCGTGTCTCTGGCGCGGATTGGCGCGGAGGCGGTGGGCGGCAAGGCGGCCGGCCTGGCGCGGCTGATCCGGCTGGGGCTGGACGTGCCGCCGGGGTTCGTGCTGGTGGGGGCGGGGCACAATGGCGACGCGCTGCCCGTCGGTCTGTTCGAGGCCTACCGGGATCTGGGCGCGGCCAGGGTGGCGGTGCGATCCTCTGCCGCCGGTGAGGACGGGGCGGCGGACTCCTACGCGGGTCAGTACGACACGGTGTTGAATGTGTCTGGGGATCAGGCCCTGGAGGTGGCGGTGCGGCAGTGCTTGCGGTCGGCCCAAAGCAGTCGGGTCAGCGCGTACCGCGCCGGGCGCGTCCAGGCGGGGGCGGGGTCACCGGAGGCGGGAGAGGATTCACCGGGGTTAGGTGACGGTGGAGACCGTGGCATGGCGATCATCGTTCAGCAGATGGTGGACGCCCGGGCCGCGGGGGTGATCTTCACCGCCGATCCCGTGACCGGGCGGCGGGACCGCCTGGTGGTGGACGCGGTGGACGGACTGGGGGAAGCGCTGGTGAGCGGCCACGCCACGCCGGATCACTACGAGCTGGATCCCACCGACCGCGTGGTCCGGCGAGAGTTGGTGGGCGCCCAGCCGATCCTGGACTCGTCCCAGCTGCGTCGCCTGGCGCTCGAGGCCCGCCAGGCGGAGCGGGAGGCCGGGCATCCCATGGACCTGGAGTGGGCCTTGGACCCGGACGGTCGACTCTTCTGGCTACAGGCGCGCCCGGTGACTACCCTGGGCGCCGACCCGCGGGAGCTGGACTCCGACTGCGGGCCCGACGACGTGCTCACCCTGGGAAATACCAGCGAGATGATGCCCGGCGCCGTAGGACCCCTCACCCGCTCGACCACGGTGCGGTCCATCGACAACGGCACCCTGGACCTGATGCGCCGCTGCGGCGTCCGGATCGCTTCGCGGCCCGATCTCACCACCGTGGGGCTGCACTTCGGGCACATCTTCTTCAACCTCTCTGCCCTGCGCACCATGGCTGATCAGGTGGCGGGCTCCACGGTGGAGGTGCTCAGTTTGTCCATCTGCGGGAGGCTGGTGCCCGAGCTCGGCCCGGATCGACCTGTCTCCGGCATGCGGCGCGGGCTCAACGGCGGGCGGTACTTCTGGTACGTGCTGAGCCAGTCGCTGCCCCTTCGGAAGCTGGAGCGGTTCCTGAAGACTTATGTCGTGTCGCCCGGGCCGACCCCGCTTGCGACCTGGCAAAACCTCGACGCGGCGCTACCGGTGCTCGACTGGACCTACAACGTACACCTGCAGTCCTCATCGGGCTCCGGGGTCTCGGCCGGTGTGCTCTCCGGGATCCTCTCCAAGGGCCAGCGGCCCGGTCCCGCCGAAGAGGCGGCTCTGTCGCGGATGCTGGCCGACGCCACGGGGGTGGTGAGCGCGGAGCTCGTCTTTGCCCTGGACCGCGTGGGCGAGGCCCTCGCCGCCCTGCCCGCGGCGAGGGAGCGCTTTGTGCGCGCGGCGCCCGACGACGCCCTCGCCTGGCTGCG
>JAOZUO010000101.1:9814-30023 GCA_029938605.1 Deltaproteobacteria bacterium
CGGCGGACCGTGCGCACCCGCGAGTACACCAAGTCCATCCTGGTGGACGTCACGAACCGATGTAAGCGGGTGTATCGCCGGCTGGGCGAGCAGATGGCCGTCCAGGAGCTGCTGCCCGACGCCGACGCGGTGTTCTTTCTGACCCACCAGGAGTTGGAGCAGCAGATCCGGCGACCCACCGAGGGGCGGCAGGCGTTGGCTGTGGCCCGTCGGGAGGTCTTCGCCCGCCAACAGAAGCTCGAGTTTCCCATGGTGTGCGTGGGGCCGCCCGAGCCGCTGAACCCCGCGGACGTGGAGCGGTTGGACGGGGGCGTGCTGCAGGGTAAGCCCGTCAGTGGAGGCGTGGTCGAAGGCGTCGTGCGCGTGGCCCGCACCGTACAGGAGGCCGAGGCCTTGCTGCCCGGGGAGATCCTCGTGGCTCCGGTAACGGACGTGGGGTGGACCCCCTACTTCCGGATCATCGCCGGTCTGGCCACGGAGGTGGGCTCGGCCATCTCCCACGGCGCGGTGGTGGCCCGGGAGTACGGCCTGCCCGCCGTGGTGAACCTGCCCCACGTCACCCACAAGCTCCGCACGGGCCAGCGCGTGCGGCTCGACGGTGACGCTGGTACGATCACGTTGATTGACGATCCCGAGGGGGCCCCTGACCCATGAGACGCCCCTGACCCATGAGACAAACAATCCCGCAGACCAGGAGTAATCCATGCTGACCCGCTACGACGAGCTCACCTGTCACCAGGCCGTGACGACCTTCGACCATCCCGGCCCTTCGGATCCGGCGTGGACCGAGAAGCTGTGGTGCAACATCCATGACACCGAGGGCGAGCTGGTGTTGGCTACGGGCTTTGGCGTCTATCCCAACCGCAACGTGCTCGACGGGTACGCCTGTGTGAACTTGGACAACCAGGCGCAACACAACCTGCGTTTGTCGCGGGTGCTTCGTCCGCGCATCGACGCGGTGGACGTGGGGCCGCTGTCTTACGACGTGGTGGAGCCCTACCGCCGCATTCGGATCCGGCTCGACGAAAACGAGCAGGACATCCGCTTTGACCTGAGCTTTCTTGGGCGCATGGAGCCCGGCGAGGAGGCGCCTCACTTCGGCCGCAGCCGGGGCCGGACCCACGTGAACCTTTGCCGCTACGCCCAGCTCGGCCGGGCCGAGGGCTGGGTGCAGGTGGGGGACCGCCGCATCGAGCTGGATCCCGAGCGCCACTACGCCCAGCGGGATCACTCCTGGGGCATTCGCATGGGCGTGGGGCTGCCCGAGCCCGGAACCCAGGCGCCTGATTTCGAGAACTTCACCGCCATGATGATCAACTGGCTGGTGGTGCAGCTCCCCACCTGGGGCGTGCAGCTTTATACCATTGAGCGCGCCGACGGCCGCATCGAACGCCTCAGCGGTCATGTTGTGTACCCATTGGACGAGGATCGTCCGCCCGTGGCCATCACCGCCTACGAGCACGACTTTACCTACCACGACGGCTCCCAGCGCATGAACGGCGGGACCCTGAAGCTGCACCTCGCTGACGGATCTTCCCGGGAGCTCACCGTGAGCGAGCGCACCACCATGTACCTGCGGGGGGGCGGCTATGTGGGCTACAAGGATTTCACCCACGGCCAGTACAAGGGAGACCAGTGGGCCGACGGCGAGGTCTTCGACCTGACCGACCCCAAAGAGGCGGATCGCGTCCACGGCCTGGACGACACCGTGGTGGAAGTACGCTCCGGAGATGGGGAGGTGGGGTACGGCATCATCGAGAACATGATCTTCCCACCCTTCGGGCGCTACGACTTCAATGAGCTGCCCCAGTGGATGCTCGATCGCGCCAAGGGGTTCGGGTCCAAGAAGGGGTAGCAGGGGTAGTGCGCCTATTTGGGCGAGTATTGGATATGCAGATGGGCTTTTTTGGGGCGGAATTGGATGTCGTCGCGTCGCGTCACGCCACGATGGCGTCGCAGTACTTGCAGGTGACTCGTTCGCCCTTCAGGACGAGCTGGTTCTGGGTGGGCGCGCCACAGGTCGGGCACTTGTCGGGGATCTGGTGGGTGGTGGACAGGCGGCTGCGGTGCATGTACTGGTGCTCGTCGGGCACGTAGACCAGGTCCAGGCGCAGCTCCTGGTTGAGCTGGGTGAGGATCTGCTCCGTCGCCAACGCGGACTTTTTGAGCATGCGGGCCACCTCGCGGACCTCGATGCGGTCCCGGCTGGTGAGATATCCCACGAGCTGCGCCTTCGCCGCGGCCTTGCGCCCGCGCCACATGAGCAGCCCCCCCGGAAGTCCGAACATGGCCACCACCATGATGCCGCCGGACCAGCTGTCGGACTTGGTGTTTTCATCGAGGATCATGAGCGGGACCGCCAGCAGGAAGAAGGCCGCGATGCCCATCAGGATCCAGCCGGCGATCCGCAACCCCTTTCCGTCCGATACCATCGGCCCGCGGGGTTGGCCCCGGGGTTGAGGTTGGTACTGACCCGAGGGCGTTGGATCAGCGTAGGGCGCCGGCCCGCTGGGGGGCGCGGTCGCCGGCGGCTGGGAGGCGGCTGGCAGATACGGCGCGAAGGTGGGCTCCTGCCCGATGGGCGTCCAGCCGTTCAAGTACGGCGCGGACACCGAAGCCGAGCCGTCCACCTGACCGCCGCGGATCAACCCGATCACCGTTTCCGCGTCGTAGGGCCCTAGCTGCTGATCCCCACATGCGACGTACCAGATAGCTCCCTGGGTCACCTGACTTCCTCCTCGAATTGGCGCAACAGCCCCTAGTATCGGTTCAGCCGGCCCAGCGGTCAAGGAGCCGAGATCTGGGGAGATGTTACTCGAGGACGAGGGAGGCGTCGGTGTACTTTTGGAGGCGGTCTTCGTCGAGGGTGATGCCGAGGCCGGGACCGTCCGGGACGGTGGCGACGGCGTCGTGGATGAGGGAGCCGAAGTCGGTGACGTCGTCTTTGAGGCGCTTGGTGGACATGTAGCACTGGCCGGAGTCCCAGAGGTTGGGTAGGGCGGCGCCTACGTGCAGGGCGGCGGCCTGGGAGACGCCGCACTCGATCATGGAGTTCATGAGACAGCGGATGCCGAAGGCGGCGGCTACCTGGGCCACCTGCCAGGTGCGAGTGATGCCGCCGTTCTTGGAGATCTTGAGGGAGAAGACATCCACGGCGTGGGCGGCTGCCAGGGTGGTAGCGTCGGCCATGGTCTGGACGCCCTCGTCGGCGGAGATGGGGTGCGTGGCGCGGGCGCGGACTTCGGGTAGACCCCAGTCGGCGGTGCGGGGCAGGGGCTGCTCCACGAAGTCCATGGGGAGGCCGCGCGTGCCATCCATGAACGCGAGGGTCTGGGCGAGATCCCAACCCTGGTTGGCGTCCACGTTGTACCGGATGGTCTCGCCGAAGGCCTCGACGATGGCCTCGCAGCGGGCGATCTCGGTGTCGATGGGCAGGGCGCCCATCTTGATCATGAAGGTGCGGTAGCCCTCGTCCATTTTGGCGCGGATCCGGTCGACGTCCTCTTGGGGAGTGCCCGAACCCAGGGGCCATAGCAGGGGGATCTCACTGCGCAGCGCGCCGCCCAGGAGGCGATGCACCGGGGCGTTTAGGGACTTGCCGAGCAGGTCCCACAGGGCCACGTCCAAACAGCCCTTGGCCAGGAGGTTACCCGCCAGGGCGCTATCGAATAGCCCGTTGCAGGCGGTGATGTTCCGGGGATCGGTGCCCAACAGGAGCGGACCGAGGTGGTGCTCCACCGCGGCGAAGACCGAACCCCAGGTCTCCTCGGTGAAGGGCGGCATGGGGTTCGCCTCGCCGATTCCCACCAGTCCGTCGTCGGTGTGTACCCGGGTGATCACTGCCTGGGCGTGGGTGACGGTGCCGTACTTTTTGGACAGCTTGTACGGCGCGATGAGGGGCACGGTGATGTGGTGGGCCTCGATGCGCTTGACTTTCATGGTCGGATTCCTTTACTTCGATAACTCGCCCGGTGAGCATTGCAGCATCGACAGGGTCGGGTCAATGGTCGCGCGGTGGTCGCGTGGTGGTCGCGTGGTGGTCGCGCGGTGGTTGACCAACGGCCCCAGAGGAGACGAAATGGCACGGATCGCGATTATTGGAGCCGGAAACCTGGGACAGGCCATGGCAGGGCACCTCGCCCTGGAGGGCCACGATGTCTCCATCTTTAACCGCACGGCGGCGCGGATCGATGAGATCAAAAAACGTGGCGGTATCCAGGTGGAGGGCGTGGTCCAGGGGCTGGCCAAGCTGGAGATGGCCTCGCCGAACATCGCCGATGTACTGCCCGGGCGGACCCTGGTGGTGGTGACCGTACCCGCTTCCAGCCACCGGGCGGTGATCCAGGAGTGCGCGCCGTATCTGGAGGATGGTATGGCGGTGGTCCTGCATCCCGGCCACACCTTTGGTGCCTTCGACGTATTTACCGCGCTGGAGGAAATGGGCGTACATAAGGATCTCACCTTCGGCGAGATCCAGACGTCGCTGCTCACCTCCCGGCTCACGGGTCCGGGCAAGGTGACCGTCTCGGCCATCAAGAACGCCCTGCCCATCAGCGTGTTTCCGTCGGACCACGGCTTCGATCGCATAGAGGTGCTCTTCGACACCTATCCGTCCTCCATTCGGGCTCCCAATGTGCTCAAGACCAGCCTGGACAACCTGAACGCTCCGGTGCACGTGCCGGTGACCCTGCTCAACCTCGGGCCCATCGATCGGGCCGATGAGTTTCTGTACTACTGGGACGGGTTTACGCCTGCGGTGTCCAAGCTGGTCGAGGCGGTGGACGCCGAGCGTTGCACCCTGGCGCGGAAGCTCGGGGTCACCCCCATCACCATCAGCGAGTTCTTCGACACGGCCTATCCCACTGAGGGCGAGGAGGTCTGGCAAAAGGTGCGGTCCAACGAGGCCTACCGGGAGATCACCGCGCCCAAGTCCGTAAACACCCGGTTGATCTTCGAGGATCTGCCCACGGGACTGGTGGCCTTCTCCTCCCTGGGCCGCCACCTCGGCGTGGCCACGCCCCTGTGCGATTCGTTGATCCAGGTGGCCAACACAATCTTCAACACCGACTTCGCCGTTGAGGGACGCACCGTGGAGCGCATGGGCCTCAGTGGCTTGGACGCCGCCGGCATCCAGGAGTTCGCCAAGACGGGCAAGCGCTAGTGGCTAAGGGTCCGCGCAGCAACAAGTTGGTCAGCTCAGGGCGTCGAGGCGCCCGGCTCCCAAGGCGCGACGAGGCCGCATACTGCTGCTATGCAGCAAGGAGCAACGAAGGGAGCCGGGATGGATCGGCGCCCTGAGCGATCGAGTTGTTGCTGCGCGGGCCCTAAGCGTCCGGCGGCTGTTCGCGGGGCCCAGGTGCGTCGGGCGGCGGTCATCGGCGCTGGAGCCGTAGGTTGTGCCACCGCGGGATATCTGGCGCGCCAAGGGCTTGAGGTGACCGTCCAGGACGTGCAGGAGTCCCTGGTGGCGCCCCTGCGGGAGGCGGGTGCTGTCCGCCTCGCGGGCGTGCTCGAAGGCGCGGCTCCCCTGGTCCTGGCTACTACTGACGCCGCGGAGGCCGTGGCCGGTGCCCAGCTCGTGGTCACGGCCGTGCCCGCGTCGGCCCATGAGGCCGTGGCCCGTAGCGTGGCGCCGCACCTGTCGGACGGCGCCGTCGTGCTGTTACAGCCCGGGGCGACCCTTTCGGCCGTGGCGTTTATGCACGCTGCTGGCCAGGCCGGTCTCACCGCGGAGGTTACGCCCGTCGAGACCCTGAACGCGATCTTTACCGCGCGGTTGAGCGCCCCCGGCGCCGTGGATGTCTTCGCCGTCAAGCGCACCGTGTCCTATGCCGCCCTGCCGTCGGATCGCACGGCCGCGGCGGGGCGCGTGTTGGAGCCGCTGTTTCCCAGCCTCACCCCGGCGGGCTCCGTGCTCGAGGTGTCGCTGCACAACATGAACGCCATCATGCATCCGCCGGTGACTCTGTGTAACCTCGGGCCCATCGATCGGGGCCAGCCGTTCCTCTTTTACAAAGACGGCGGCACCCCCCACGTCATGGAGTTGGTGGAGGGCGCCGACGCCGATCGCCTGGCCCTGTGCAAGGAACTGGGCGTGGAGGCGCACAGCGTGAAACAGTGGTACGAGACGGTCTACGGCCTGGATCAGCCCACCCTCTACGACCGCATCCAGGCCTGCACGCCCTACGACACCATCGCCGGCCCCGTTTCCATTGATACCCGCCTCATGCTCGAGGACATCCCCACCGGCCTGGTGCCCTACTGCTCCCTCGGCGACGCGGTGGGGCTCCCCCTGCCAACGCTCCGGTCCCTGGTGACCCTGGCGTCCGTCCTGTACGCCCGCGACTTTGGGGCCGAGGGCCGCACCCTCGCCAACCTCGGTCTCGGGAACCTGGACCGCGCGGGCCTGATCAAACGACTGGGCTAAGCCCCGAGCTAGGACAAAGGTGTACAGAATTCGGGGGTCCATCTATAATTGGCGCTTCGCTCTAGGGGCCTGGCCACCGACCTGAGCCGGACCCATGGATGTGGGCGGAAACGGAGGCCCCACCCGAGGGGTAAGATGGCGCGACCCACCGTACTAATTGTGGACGATGACCGTGAGGTCACCGGGTATCTGAGCGACGTCTTGAAGGGCGAAGGCTGGAAGGTGCTGTGCGAAAAGGACGGGGATTGGGCGGTCAAGACCTTCAAGAGTCGGCGCATCGACGCGGTGATCCTCGACGTCCTGATCCCCGTGCTCAACGGCTTCCAGGTGGCTGACGCCATTCGCGCCGATCCCCGGGGCAAGGACCTGCCCATCGTGATCATGTCGGGCATCTATCGCGGGGCGGACAACCGCCGGGAGGCCATCGAGCGGTACGGCCTGCTGGAGTATCTGAACAAGCCCGTGGAGGGAGATCGCATCCGGCTGGTGCTCAAGGATATTTTCGACAAGCGCACCACCGATACACGTAAGTCCAGCGGTCGGGTGCGTAAGAAACCCGTGCGGCGTACCTCCCGGTCGGGCATGCTTCCACGTCCCCCCCTGGCCGTGGCCCAGCCCTTGACACCCGAGGCTCGGGTGGTGGCCCGGGCGCCGGTGGCCTTGCGGGGCAGCCTCGAAGAGATCCCGTTTCCGCGGCTGTTGCACGAGCTGTACAAGCTTCAGGCCACCGGCGCTCTGTTCATGATGCGGGGCTCGGTGAAAAAGATCGTCTACCTGAACAACGGCCAGCCGGTGTTCATCAAGTCCAACAAGCTGGCCGAGTGCCTCGGGCAGCTGCTGGTGGGCCAGGGGCGGATTAACGCCGACCAGGCCCACCAGACCTTCGAGCAATCCCGTGCCCAGAAGGTGCTTCACGGTCAGGTGCTCGTGGCCGAGTCCCTGATCACCGCCGAGGAGCTGTCAGAGGGACTGGGAGACCAGCTCGAGGTCAAGCTCTTCGAGATCTTCAGTTGGCCCACGGGGGAGTTCCAGTTCAAGGAGAACGCGCGCATCCCCGACGTGGAGCTCAAGCTACAGTCCAGCTGCGCCACCAACATCGTCCGGGGGGTTTCCCGGTTCTATTCCGACGAGCAGTTGGAGCATACCCTGGCGCCCTCTGAGTCCACCTATCCGGCGCCCGCGAACGATCCCTTCCTGCGATACCAGCGGCTCGATCTGGAGTCGATCGTCGAGCCCGTGGCCGAGGCGCTTGACGGCACCCGCACCCTGGCCCAGCTCCTGGACGACACCCGCTGGAGTCGAAGCCAGGCCCTGCGGTTGGTGCACGCCCTGTATAGCGCCGGAGTGATCGATCTCTGGGATCGCTCCCTGACGCTGCCCCCCGTTCGCAGCATGGCCCGGCGGGAGGATCTTTTTGGCAGCGATAGCCCTGTGCGGCGGGACGATCCGCAGTTGGAGGAGCACCTCGCCGCGGACCTGATCAAGCTCAAGCGTCGGGATCACTTCCGCGTGCTGGGCCTCCCCCGCGACGCCGAGAGCGCGGACGTGGAGGCCGCCTTTGATCGGGAGGCATGGCGCTTTCACCCCGATGCCTACCTGGGTGAATCTTCGCCGGTGCGGGGGCTGGCCGAGGGCATCTTCAATCGTTTACGGGCGGCCTACCTCGTGTTGCGAACGCCCTTTCGGCGGGAGGGTTACCTGGAGCAGTTGGGCAGGGAAGGGGACGATCCCGACGACGCGAGCCTGGCGCAGGATGCTCGGCGACACTTCGATGACGGGCTGTCGAACCTGGACAAGGGACGCTACGAAAAGGCTGCCTGGCACCTACGCCGGGCGCTGGCGCTCAATGAGCGTGACGCCGGCTACTCGGCATATCTGGGCTGGGCGGTGCACAAGAACGGTCCCACTGACCACGTGGCTACCAAAGAGGCCCGGCGACACCTGGAGCGCGCCATCCAGCTCGATCCCCAGCTGGACACCCCCCATCTGTTTTTTGGCTACCTGCATCTGGCTGAGGAAGAGACCGACAACGCTCGCACGTGTTTCGAAAAGGCGCTGCAGCTCAACCCGGACAACGACGAGGCCGCCGAGCAGCTCAAGATGCTGGGAGAGTAGCTGCTATTTCTGGCAGGGGAACTTCGTGCGTTTGAATCCGCTGAATTTGCGGTGCTTGCCCACGTAGAAGTGGACCCGGATCCAGTACGAGCGCGGCGGGCACACCCACTTCTGGCGGATGGGCAGGCTCACGAACACGTAGGCCTTCTTGGACTCCTTCCACTTGGCCGTGGACATATCGCGGGCTCCCTTGCGGGGCTTGGTGATGTTCGTGGACCACCTGATCCTGCCCCCGTCCGGTGCCTTGGTGGGGTTCTTGTCCTTGTCCAGGAACTGGATGTACAGGATCGACGTGGAGCGCAGGGTCACGAACCGGGTGACCTTCATCTTCTTGGCTGGGCCGGCTTTCTTCTTTTTCTTTTTCTTGTCGGCTTGGGGCTGGGCCTTTGTTTGGCCCGGCGCGGCCATGGCCCCGGTGCTGGTCAGGCCGAGCAACACCCCGGCGATGAGCCCAAATCGGAAAGTTCGAAGCAGAATGGTCATAGGTCCCCTCTCCTTTGCGCCCCGGGTTTGGATGAAACCTCGAAGGGAGCGTTGGCGATCATTGATCGCCGTGGTCTTTTTTTGAGCGAGCACAGCATAGCGCCCTTTGGTGTGCGGGGTAAAGCTCTGGAATACTCGCCTTTTATTTTCTGGTGACTCTCCTAGAGTCGACCTTCGGGGGAGGCTGAATATTCAACGAAAGTCCTCAAGATCGGCGATGGCCATTGGCCTTTGGGTGAGACCGGCCCTATAATCTGAAGGAAGATGAAACGGAATACCGATCCCAGAGGCCTCCTGATCGCCGAATTTCTGGTGGGGGCTCTTGTGTTGCACTGGGTGGCCCTGGCCGGGGGCGCGGCCCTGGTGAAGCATTTTGGCGGTTTCGGCCTGGCGGATCG
This sequence comes from Deltaproteobacteria bacterium, assembly GCA_029938605.1. Lineage (GTDB taxonomy): Bacteria > Myxococcota_A > Polyangia > HGW-17 > JAJRWW01 > JAJRWW01. The sequence continues at coordinate 19,238 of JAOZUO010000101.1, forward strand.
ATACGGTGATTCCGAGGCCGACCACTCCGTACTGCTCGACCTGGTTCAAGAGGAGGAGTACCAGGTGGTGGAGATTCCACGGCCTGATCAGCAGAAGATCCCGGACAAGGCGCGGTTCCGAAGTGAATGGAACTCCGACGTGAAGAAGGAGACCGCTGCCTCCAACCCGGGGTTGCATCCCACGGCTGTGGCCATGGTCAACCGGAGACCGCCGGTGACGCCGGATCTCGTGGAGCCGACCCCCAGGCCGCCTACGCGGGGAGTCTCCGCCCAGTCCAACTCGGATCCGTCGCCGTTGGTCATGCGTACGCCCGGCGCCAAAAAGCAGAAGGATACCCCCAAACGCAAGAGCTCCATCTGGAAGCGCAAGCTCTCCCTGCGAGATCTCCAGCCCAAAAACGGTGTGCTGCAGAAGGTGATCCCGGGCGCTTTTCCGGACTACCTCAAGGACGTCGATAAGGGCAATGAGACCCTGCTCAAGACCAAGGAGTGGAAGTTCGCGTCGTTCTTCAACCGGGTTAAGCGGGCCGTGGCCCAGCACTGGCATCCGGACCGGGAGTACTCCCGGCGGGATCCCAAGGGCAACGTGTACGGTTTCAAGACCCGCACCACCTACCTGCTCATCGTGCTGCACCCGAACGGTTCTCTGAAGAAGATCGTGCTGGAGCGTCCCAGCGGGCTCACCTTCCTGGACGACGAGGCCATCAAGGCCTTTCGCAAGGCGGCGCCTTTTCCGAATCCACCCAAGCGCCTTGTCAACCGCACGACCCGACAGATCGCCTTTCGCTTCGGGTTCATCTTTGAGATCCTGACCACGCCCCGGTGGCGGGTGATTCGCCTGAAGTGATCTTCGGACGCCAATAGGGACCATATGGGACCAGTGCCTACTGGACGTGCGCCCGAAAACGCAAGAAAAACCGAGTGAAATTCGTCGGATCCGAAGGTGCGCCCTTCACGCCTCAACTCCGTGAGATCAAATGTTATTTTTGTAGGTTCGCCCGGTGAGCCCGTCGGGATTGGCCTCCCTGTGGATCCCTGGCCCCTTGACAGGTTTTGAGGGTGCGCTAAAAGATCTCGAATCACTACTGATTTGAAAGGGTTGCACCCACTTACTAACAGTCGTTCACGCAGGTTGGCGACGATCCCCACAGGTGCTGGCCGAGTAGTTGTCCCAGAAGGTGAATTGGTGGATCTCGAATGTATTGCGAGTGCGGACAGAGGTCAGCGGTGTGTCGCGGCCCCTGGAGAATGAACCAGTAGCGTTTTGAACGGACCGGGGACAGTGGCCACACGAATTCCCGAACATACCATCGCCGAGATTCGAGACAAAACCGACGTGGTTCACACGATCGGTCGCTACGTACAGCTGCGTAAAAGCGGCGCCAACTTCAAAGGCCTGTGTCCGTTCCACACCGAAAAGACGCCCTCCTTCGTGGTCAACCCCGCGCGCCAGAGCTTCTACTGCTTCGGCTGCCACGAGAAGGGCAACGTCATCGGCTTCCTCATGCAGATCGAGGGCAAGAACTTCATCGAGGTGATCAAGGAGCTGGCCGAAGAGGCCGGCGTGGAACTGCCCAAGAAGGAGATGAGCGAAGCGGAGCAGCAGCGCGAGAGCGAGCGCGAGGGGCTGCTTCGGATCAACCGGCTCGCGCAGGATTTTTTTGTTGAGCAGCTCGCGCTTCCGGGCGGCGCCCAGGCACGGAAGTACCTCGCTTCGAGGGACCTGGAAGACCGCGCGGTGGAGGCCTTCGGCATCGGCTTCGCCCCGGCGGGGTGGGACGTGTTGACCAAGAAGATGGCCGCTGCCCGAGTGGAGGCGCCCCTGGCCGTGAAGCTGGGGCTGTGCATGGTGCGACGCAACCAGGCCGGCGAGCGGCCGCCGGCCCAGGGCACGGTGTCGCCCACCCAGAACTTCGACTTCTTCCGGGACCGGCTCATGTTCCCGGTGCTCGGCGCTGGGGGCAGCGTGCTCGGCTTCTCCGGGCGGCTGCTGGATCCCGAGGCCAAGGAGCGCAAATACGTCAACTCACCGGAGAGCCCGGTGTACCGCAAGTCCGAGACCCTCTATGGCCTCCCCGTGGCCCGGCCGGCCATGCGTCGCCAGGATCGGGTGATCCTGGTGGAGGGCAATGTGGACGTGGTGGGGCTGTACCAGGTGGGGCACGAGGAGACCGTCGCGCCCCTGGGGACGGCGCTCACCGATCGTCAGGTGTTGATTCTGCGGCGCTTCGTGCGCGAGGTAGTGCTGGCCTACGATGGCGACTCCGCGGGGCGCACGGCATCTCGCAAGGCGGCCGAGATGCTCACCGCAGAGGACGTGATCTGTCGGGTGGCGGTGCTGCCGGACGGCTCGGATCCCGCCGACCTGGCGCGCCACCAGCCCGAGCTGCTAGGCCAACTTTTGACCGACGCCGTGGCCGGTCCGGCGTTCCTCATCGACGAGGTGACCAAGGGGTTGGGGTCCTCCGTGGAGGATCGCGTGGCCGCGGCCGAGACTCTGGCGCCCATATTGAATCGTATCCGAAACCCCGTGGTGCGGGACGAGTACCTGCTGCGCGCCGCGACCGCGGTGGGGCTGCGGCCCGATCAGGTCCAGCGTGCGGTGCGGGGTGCGTCCAGATCAACGCAGTCGTCGGCCATGAAATCCCAGGGTCAGCCCACTGTCCAGACCGCCGCTCGGCCGGACCCTCCTACAGAGGAGCAGCGATATGTGTTGGAGCTGCTTACGCTGATGGTGGCGCACCCCCGGTTGGTGCCGCAAGTGGCCGACAAGGGCGTCGTGTCCTATCTGGAGGACGAGGGGCAGCGGGAGCTCTTGCGGGAGGCGGTGCGGATGCAGAGCGCCACGGGGCGTGTGGACGCCGACGAGCTGTTGGAGCTGTTGGAGCCTGCCCCGCGGGATCAACTGGCGCGCCACCTGGACTCCCACGCCTACGATGGGCAGGGAGTGGACGCGTCTAGGGCCCTGATCGACACCATTGGTGCCATCCGGCTGGGATGGCTGGAGCGGGAGCTGGAGCGGTTGGACGAGGCCGTCAAGGAGGCCAAGACCGCCGGCGACAGCCAGCGGCGACGAGAGCTGATCGAGCGGCTGCTGGCAGTGCGCTTGGAAAAAGACGAATTGAAGAATGCGGTGGCCAAGGGAACGAACTATGGCGCCCACGTCAGTATGGCTTAGGCTATAGGCATAGACCATTTTGCTAGAAAGAGTCGCGGAGCATCCATGAACCAGAAAAAGAGGCGTGCCGATCAAGCGGGCACCGAAGACACCCCCAAGACCAAAGACGCGCTGCTCAAGTTGGGCCAAGAGAGAGGCTACCTGACCTATGACGAGGTCAACAAGGCCATGCCCGACAACCTGACTGCCGAGCAGATGGAAGAGTACATGGCCGTGTTTACCGACGCGGGCGTGGAGCTGGTGGATCAGGCGTCAGATGCCAAGATCGACTTGGAGAAGGTGGCTCGCCTGAAGACGAGCAAGACCGAAGACGAGGACAGCGCGTACAGCAAGTCCACCGATCCCGTGCGCATGTACCTGCGCAAGATGGGCTCGGTCTCCCTGCTTACCCGGGAAGGGGAGGTGGAGATCGCCAAGCGCATCGAGGAGGGGGAGCGGCGCGTGCTGACGGTGGTGCTCAACTCGCCACTCGCGGTGCGGGAGATCTCTACCCTGGGGGACCTGTTGCGGAGGCGTAAGCTCCGGGTGCGGGATGTCAGCCGGGACTTCTATGACGTTGATGGCGAGCTGGACGAGGACGCCAGCATCGAGCGCGTGGTCAAGATCATTGATCGCGTTCGGCGCATGGACCGGGAGCTGCGCCGCACGACCGACAAGGTCGGCGACCGCGAGCTCAGCGAATCCAAGAAGAAGAAGCTCCGGGCCAACATCGGGCGGGTCGAGCAGGAGATGTTCGAGGGGTTGTCAGCCCTGCGGCTGAACAAGAGACAGATCGAAGCCATCGTCGCCAAGCTCAAGGCCCTGGTGGCCCGGGTGGAGAATGGGGAGTCCGAGATCCAGACGGTGGAGCAGCGCATCGGCATGTCGGTGAAGGATCTGCGGAAGACCCTTCGAGAGATGCGCCAGTCCCCAAAGGACGAGCGACGCATCATCAAGAAGCTGGGGATCCTGCCCGATGAGCTGTCCGACAGCGAGCGGTCGGTGCGGAACGCCCAGCGTAAGATGCGCCGGGTGGAGCAGGAGGCGGAGCTGACGGTAGAGGCGATCCGCAAGACCTACCGCGAGATCAAGAGCGGTGAGTGCATGGCTGAAACGGCCAAGTGCGAGTTGGTGGAGGCGAACCTGCGCCTGGTGGTGTCCATCGCCAAGAAGTACACCAACCGCGGCCTGCAGTTCCTGGATCTCATCCAGGAGGGCAACATCGGCCTGATGAAGGCCGTGGACAAGTTCGAGTACAAGCGCGGATACAAGTTCTCCACCTACGCCACCTGGTGGATCCGCCAGGCCATCACCCGCTCCATCGCCGACCAGGCGCGCACCATCCGTATCCCGGTGCATATGATAGAGACCATCAACAAGCTCATCCGTACCAGCCGCTACCTGGTGCAGGAGCTGGGTCGCGAGCCCATCCCCGAGGAGATCGCCGAGAGGATGGAGTTGCCCCTGGAGAAGGTGCGTAAGGTGCTCAAGATCGCCAAGGAGCCCATCTCCCTGGAGACGCCCATTGGTGAGGAAGAGGACAGCCATCTGGGGGACTTCATTGAGGACAAGGCGGTCACGTCGCCCTCCGAGGCGGTGATCTCCCTCAACCTCGCTGAGCAGACCCGCAAGGTCCTGGCCACCCTTACGCCCCGCGAGGAGAAGGTGCTTCGCATGCGGTTCGGCATCGGAGAGAAGTCGGACCACACCCTCGAAGAGGTGGGCCAGGACTTCGCCGTCACGCGTGAGCGCATTCGGCAGATCGAGGCCAAGGCGCTGCGTAAGCTACGGCACCCGTCTCGGTCCAAGCGGCTCAAGAGCTTCGTGGAGAACTAAGCCCCACACCCCCACTTTCGCCCAACCCAGGAACTGTCTGCTCACCGGCCCCGCTGCGTCGGTGCCGACCCTTGGCCCGGGCAGGGAAGGAATTTCATGGCACGTCAGGATCCGCACTCCTATACTGATTTAGACCAAGGCCGCCTCACCGATGTGGCGCTTTTTCTGCGCGTGGATTTCGCCCGTAAGAAGCTACATGGACGTGCGCGATTGATCTTGGATGGACCTACGACCGGGACGCTGGATCTCGACGCCCGGGATCTGGCCATCGAGCGGATCTGCACCGTGGATGGTGACGCGATTGAGTACACCCTCGCGGATGCGGATCCCGTGCTGGGCTCGAAGCTCAGCGTGGACCTGCCGGCGGCCACCGCGGCCTTCGACGTGTTTTACGCCACCTCACCGGACTCGTCGGCCCTGCAGTGGCTGGAGCCGAGTCAGACCGCGGGCGGGGTTCACCCGTACCTGTTCAGCCAGTGCCAGGCCATTCACGCCCGCGCTCTGGTGCCCGTGCAGGATTCGCCCCGGGCGCGGGTGCGCCTGGAGGCGGAGATCGAGGTGGAAAAGCCCCTGCGGGTGGTTATGGCCGCCTCCATGGACGGCGAGAAGCCCGGGAGCGATGACTCCCTGTCCACCTGGTTGTTCCACATGCCCCAGCCCATTCCGCCCTACCTCATCGCGTTGGCGGTGGGCAACATCCAAGCCCAGGAAGTGGGGCCGCGGTCGGCGGTCTACGCCGAGCCGGAGGTGCTAGAGAAGGCGGCCTGGGAGTTTGGCGGCGTGGAGGATATGATCACCACCGCCGAGGGGCTCTTTGGCCCCTATCCCTGGGAGCGTTTCGATCTGCTGTGCATGCCGCCCTCCTTCCCGTACGGCGGCATGGAGAATCCGCGCTTGACCTTCCTTACGCCCACCCTGCTGGCTGGGGATCGCTCCCAGGTGAACGTGGTGGCCCATGAGCTGGCCCACTCCTGGACCGGCAACCTGGTGACCAACGCGGACATGGAGCACTTCTGGCTCAACGAGGGTTTTACGGTCTACGCTGAGCGGCGCATCCTCGAGGCCCTGGAAGGGGCGGAGTTCGTGGCGCTGCACGCGGCCATCGGCCGGGCCGGCTTGGCCGGGGCGGTGAAGCGGTTTGGCCAGGACTCCCCCCACACCCGACTGCGCACCGAGCTTACGGGAGTCGATCCCGATGAGGTCTTTTCGCTGGTGCCCTACGAGAAGGGATTTCTGCTGGTGCGGCTCATCCACGAGACCGTGGGGGCCGAGCGTTTCGACGCGTTCCTCAAGACGTACATCGAGCGGTTCAGCTTCCAGTCCATCACCACCGAGCAGTGGGAGGTGTTCATGGAGGAGCAGCTCCCCGGTGTGCTCAAGCAGGTTGACGCCGAGGCCTGGCTGCGCAGCCCCGGCGTGCCGGCCAACGAGCCCACCTTTGCGTCGGATCGCAAGGCGGCCGTGGACGTACTGGCCGGGGCCTGGGGCCAGGGGCAGCGTCCCACCAAGGAGTCCGTTTCGAGCTGGTCTCCCGAGGAGTGGCTGCTGTACCTGCAGGGGGTGCCCAAGGAGATCGACCTGAGCGACTGCAAGTCTCTGGACGAGGCCTTTGGGCTGACCGCCCAGGGAAACTCCGAGATCCTGGTGCAGTGGTTGGGCATTGGAGTGGCGTCGGGCTATGAGCCGGCCATCGATCGCGCCTGTGCCTTCCTGGAGGAGATGGGGCGCATGAAGTATCTCAAGCCCCTGTACACGGTGCTCGCCGCGAACCCCACTACGAAGGAGCGGGCTCGTGCGCTCTTTACCAAGGTGCGTTCCACCTACCACCCCATCGCCCAGATGGTGGTGGAGACGGTCCTGAAATAGCCTCGTCCCTTCTGACAGAGGTCTACCTGGTGATCTAGGCGGCGATCTGCTCGTCGATGATGCGGCGGATCCCGCCCTTTGTTCGTTGGCTGATGGCGGCCTCGGACGTGTTGCCCACGGCGAACAGATAGAAAGTGTCGTCCGACAGCGGGATGGCGTCCACGAAGTAGGAGGCGTCCACCTCGTCGGGGTACTCCCACTTTTCGTGGAATACATAGGGCGCGTAGGCTGCCGCTGCCTCGGGATCCACACCGTCACCCGCGGCGGCCACCACCAGGCCATCCCTACTGCCCAGGACCAGCCCGCGCATGCCCAACCGCATGATGCAGCTCTGCAAGTAGTAGGTAATTGCCTGCTTTGTGTTCTGGGTGCGACGCGTCCGCCGGTTACTAATCTGCATCTGGGCCTCCTATAACCCACATAATACTACATGTAGGTGCATGCGCAACTTTCTGCACTTTCTGACCGCTCCATTGGGATTCCCGCCGCTTAGCCCGGACAATGTGTAATGCCGCTGTGTGGGGTTTGACACTTGTGGTAATTTGCCCTGAGTTCAGAAAACCCCAGCGCACCACACGGACCGCCATGACCGACCACGAACACGCACTTCAGAGCTCCTTTTTGGGTCCCCTGGGCCGTCTGGCCGACGCGGGCATAGATTGGCAGTCCATCGGCTTTATGTCAGGACTCGAGATCCATCAGCAGCTTTATACGGAGCGCAAGCTCTTCTGTCGCTGCCCCGCCGGCCTGTACAGCGACGAGCACGACCTGGAGGTGCTGCGTCACATGCGTCCCACCCTCTCGGAGCTGGGCGAGTACGACGGCACCGCGCTGATGGAGTTCAAGACCAAGAAGGAGATCCTCTACCGCCTCAACCGGGACTCGGTGTGCACCTACGAGATGGACGACACGCCCCCCTTTGAGATCAACCAGCAGGCGGTGGACATCGCCCTGGAGATCGCGCTTCTGTGCGGGTGCAACATGGTGGGAGAGCTGCACGTCATCCGCAAGCAGTACCTGGACGGGTCCATCCCCGCCGGGTTTCAGCGCACGGCCATTTTGGGAGTGGACGGCGCGGTGCCTTTCAACGGCCGCATGTTGCCCATCGTTCAGGTGAGCTTGGAGGAGGACGCCTGCCGGGAGGTCTCCGACGAGGGGCACACCATTATTTTTCGCACCGACCGTCTCTCCATGCCCCTGGTGGAGATCGTCACGGCGCCCGAGCTGCGCAGCCCCAGCGAGGTGGGCCAGGCGGCGCAGGTGCTCGGGGACCTCATGCGCTCCACCCGAAAGGTGCGCCGGGGCCTGGGGGCTACGCGCCAGGACGTCAACGTCAGCGTCGCCGGCTCCACCCGGGTGGAGATCAAGGGCGTACCGCGCATCAAGATGATCCCGCACCTGGTGCGCAACGAGGCCTTGCGACAGCGGGCGTTGCTCACCATCAAAAAGCGGCTGAACGAGATCACCACGGGCAGCCCAGAGCCGCTCATGCGAAACTGCGAGGACATCGTCTCGAACGGGGAGAACCCGGTGCTGGTCGAGGCCGTGCGCCGGGGCCAGACCGTCATGGCCGTCAAGGTGCCCAACGGCAGGGGGCTGGTGGATGCGCCCACCCAACCCGGATGCACCTTCGCCGACGAGCTGGCCGGTCGGGTGCGGGTCATCGCCTGTCTCCTGGAGCCGCCCTACTGCTACTGCGGGCCGGACGCCGCCGGGCTCACCCGGCGCCGTTGGAAGCTCATCCGACACCGGGTGCGCACCAAGAAGGCCGACGCCGTGGTGGTGTGCTGGGGAGCGCGCGCCGACGTCGAGACCGCCCTTCAGGAGGTGCTCATTCGCTTCGCCGAGGCCATGGACGGGGTGCCGGGCGAGACCCGGCAGGCGGTGGGCCACGGGATCACGGATTTCGAGCGGATCCTGCCCGGGCCCAACCGCATGTACCCGGACACGGACTCCCCCCCCACGGCCATTGCCGCCGAGCGCATCGAGGCCATCAGGGCCTCTTTGCCCGAGCCTCCCTGGGAGCGGGAGAAGCTCCTGCGAGATGCGGGTGTGCCCGCGACCCTGATAAACGGTCTGTCCATGGGGCCCCGGTACGCCCTCGCCCGACGGCTCATTCAAGCTGGGCAGGACGGGCGGCTGGTGAGTCATTTGCTGGGCAATCTTCTGCGGTGGTTCGAGCGGCAGGGCGATCCCGTAGCCGACCTGACCGATGAGGCGTTGGAGGAGCTGGCCGGTCGGTTGGCCGGCGGGCAGCTGCCACGGGAGGGGTTGCCCCTGGTCCTGCGCGCCATGATACACAGGCTCCGCCACGCCGAGACGGAGATCACCGTGGCGGCCCTGTGCGAAGAGCTGGACCTCACGCCTCTGCCCGGAGATCCGGCGGAGGTGATCCGGGTCGCGCTGGAGTCGGTGCCCCCGGCGCGATCGAGTGATCCGGACGCGTTGCTGCGTTACTCCATGGCCGCGGCCATGGAGCGTTGTCGTGGGCGTCTGCCCGGTCCGAAGGTGCTCGAGCTTGTGACCGCTGTCTTGAAAGGAGGCCCCCATGTCCGCTGACAAGTTCAAGGGCTACCGGGGCGACGCCCGGGCCGTGCTCGAGCTCCACGACGTGCGGGTCTGGGCGGATGTGGTGGTGGAGTCCACTCGAGGGCAGTTCACCGGGCTCGTGCTGCCGCGGTCCGAGACCGAGGACGATCAGCACATCGTGCTCAAGCTCAGCACCGGCTACAATGTGGGGCTCGGTGTCTCCACCATCCAGAAGATGACGGAGAAGGGCTACCGGGAGGCGCACTACAAGATCCCGGAAAAAGAGTTCCCCTTCGACGCGGCCAAGCCCAACGTGACCCTCCTGGGCACCGGCGGCACCATCGCCTCGCGGTTGGACTATCGCACCGGCGCGGTGATCCCCGCCTTTTCGCCCGGGGAGCTCTTCGGCGCCGTGCCCGAGCTCGCCGACATTTGCAACATGAAGACCGAGAAGCTCTATGGAGTCTTCTCGGAGAACATCGGACCCGAGCACTGGATCGGCACGGCCCACGCCATCGCCAAAGAGGTGGCCGCCGGGGCTGACGGCATCATCATCGGTCACGGCACCGACACCATGCACTACACGTCGGCGGCGCTGTCGTTCATGGTGCCCAATCCGCCGGTGCCCATCGTCATGGTGGGCTCCCAACGCTCCTCGGACCGGCCCTCCTCGGACGCGGCTCTGAACCTGCAGCACGCCGCCTACGCCGCCGCCCACGGCCCCATCGCCGAGGTCATGGTGTGCATGTTCGGTCCCACCTCCGATGAGTACGACCTGCTACACCGCGGAACGCGGGTGCGAAAGATGCACTCGAGCTACCGCTCGACCTTCCGTACCATCGGGGACGTGCCCCTGGCCACCGTGCACCGCGATCGGCTGGAGCTCATCGCCGACGAGTACAACCCGCGCCGCCCCGGGGACCTCGACCTGACCCTGGACGCGGTCTTCGACGAGCGGGTGGCGCTGGTCTACTACTACCCCAACATGAAGCCGGATATCATCGATCACCTGGTGGACTCCGGCTACAAGGGCATCGTCATCGCCGGCACGGGGCTGGGCCACGTGAACAAGCCTCTGTACCCGGCCCTCGAGCGCGCCGTCAAGGCCGGCGTACACATCTACATGACCGTGCAGACCCTGTGGGGCTACGTGCAGATGTTCGTCTACGACACGGGTCGGGACATCATGAGCTTCGGCGTCATCCCCGCGGCCAACATGCTCCCCGAGACCGCCTACGTGAAGTTGGGCTGGGCCCTGGGACACTCGCACGACCCCGAAGAGGTCCGCCGCCTCATGCTCACCCCCTACTGCTCAGAGATCACCGACCGCGAGCCCATCGACGGCTACCTCATCATGCAAGGCCGCCTCCCAGAAATGGACGCCTGGCTCAAGGGCCA
>JAOZUO010000353.1 GCA_029938605.1 Deltaproteobacteria bacterium
CCACTTGTGATTCCAGGTGTTGCCCCAGGGATAGATCCGCTCATCAGTGCCCCGGTCGGCTCCCGGGCCCTTGCGCTCGTGAGCCGACCAGTTTCTCTCTTTATCTCTACTCTTCCCCTGTCCTACTCCTAACTATCCGGCTTAAAACCGATGGATTTTGACGTGATCTCGGGACGTGACATCAGGCTGCGAATGGCCTCAAATATCGTCCTGAACTGGCCATCAAAACGAGACTCAAGCTCATCAATGCGACGGGCCATGTCTTCGTGGGCCTCCACCATCCCCCTCATGTGGACGAATGCACGCATGATGGCGATGTTGACCTGGATCGCCCGACTGCTACGCAACACGCTCGACAGCATCGCTACACCTTGCTCGGTAAAAGCAAACGGTTGGTACCTACGTCCCCCCTGCTGTTTTGAGATCACAGTTTGTGATCTCAAAGTATCACTTTCGCTTTCAGTAACCTGAAACATGAAATCACTGGGGAATCTATCTGGATTCCGTTTCACGGCCTGTAGGAGCGCTCTAGTTTCCACGCCGTAGAGCTCAGCGAGCTGCGCATCCAGCAGGACCCGCCTGCCCCGTACCAACAAGATCGCTTTCTCAAATTGTTCCGCCGAAACCAATCCGTCAACGCTTGACATCACCTTCACCTCCTTCAGTGATTTGGTTATCGGCAGTTTGACTCGGTGGTTGCGCGAAAACGAAATTGAGCCCCTTCCAAGATGGATTCTCGAATGCACAGTTCTCGAAGGAGGACTGGCGCCTTCGCCCGAGACGACCCAAACTGGGAGGGCCCACGCGATGACTTAGGCGGCGTCCTCGGCGGCGCCCGACGGTTCCGCGAGAACGCGTGCGTCGGAAGGAATAGGGACGTAGTTAGTAAATTCGCTTTCTGAGACCGTTCGTTTTCCGAAAGAACAATGGTTACAGCAGATTCGATCGCATTACGGCTTCCACAACCCCCAAATGGGGGTTAGGATTTGCGCAACCGTTCAAAAAACACAGTCTTAATCCCCCAAACATCCCCCTCAAAAAGCGAAATAGCTAACTACGTCCCCATTCCTTTCCCCGGTCCCGCATCGTCCGAAATCCGGACGCCCAATTGTCTACCTACACTACGACGGGCCGCACCTGCCCTATCTGGCGCCGAAAGGGTACCGTATGCGCCGGGCCCAGAGCGCATGGTGCGCCCCACAACCGGGTGTTCGAGAGGTACCTGGCGAGTCGTCATCCCGAGCGAGCTCGTCGGATGCGCAAGAAGCTCCTGGCCGTGCTCAGGCCCAAGCCCAAGCCAAGCGCCGGCTCGGGAAAAACGCAGCCGTAGATCCTCTCGCTACTTTCCGGGCAGCGGCGGCGCGTCTTTGCCGCACCGGATGCCCACGTATCGCTTGCGGATCCAGGGGCGGCCCGGGCTGCGGTTGTGGGTGCGACTGAAGAAGGGCACGTCGTACATCCAGGTGCCGCCCCGCATCACCCGACGTTTCTCATCGTCGCCGCGCTTGTGGCCCCTGGGGTTGCGACGCCCAGAGTGGCGGTAGCTGGTCGGATGCCAGAGATCCGAGGTCCACTCCCAGACGTTTCCCGCCATGTCATAGGCGCCAAAGGGGCTACAATTTTTCGGAAAGCTACCCACCGGTGCGGTAGTGGCAAAGCCGTCTTTGTCCCAGTGCAGGTTGAGCCACTTGTGATTCCAGGTGTTGCCCCAGGGATAGATCCGCTCATCAGTGCCCCGGGCGGCCTTCTCCCACTCGGCCTCGGTGAGGAGCCGTTTGCCGGCAAAACGGCAATAGGCCGATGCGTCCTTGAAACCAACCCCGGCCACTGGTTGACGGGGCGCGTTGTATTTACGATCTGCGCGGGTGGTGGACCGGTGGCACTTCTGGGCCTTCACGCAGCGGTCGTACGCGACGTTGGTCACTTCGTATTGGTCGATGAAGAAGGCGTTGGTGTAGACCACGTGGCGAGGCGACTCGTCGGGCTCACCATATTCGCTACCCATGATGAATTCACCGGCGGGTACGTATACCATCCCCGGGGTCCTGGGCGCGTTGGCAGGTGGAGGGACAGGCGTGGGTCGGGTCATCTTCAGGTTCCACCGGTCGGGATGATAGGCGAGCATGCGAGATACCTGGCGCTTGAGCAACTTGTCCTGCTGACCGCGCCAGCAGATGCACACCGTCTGATAGTGACCCCAGGTGGCTCCGCGCTGCACATGGACGAGGTCAGCGCTGAACTCCCAGACGGTCCCCTTGGATTGAACCTTCTTCTGCATGCGCACAGTGCCACCCAGGACGCGATGTGCTCCGAGCCGGCGGCCGAGGCGGATCAGGCAGCGCTGGTCGCACTTGGAGGGCGAGACCACGCCAAGTTCCTTCATGGCCTGAGCTACCTGGGCCGCGGCAATGAGCTCCACCTTGGGATGATCCCGGAGGTGCTTTTCCAGCTTGCGCTGGGCAAAACTCCGGAGGGAGTCGGTGGTCTCCAGAAGCGGTTCCAGGGGGAGCACTGCGAACCGCAGGACCTCAGGCTCTGGGGGAGACGGGGCGCGACGTGGCGGCGCCACCCTCGTTGGCGCGATGGTCCGGCTTTGTGGCGTCGGGGGCTGGTGCTG
>JAOZUO010000102.1 GCA_029938605.1 Deltaproteobacteria bacterium
CACGACGGCAGCGTCACTGGCGCCGAAGCCAGCTTCGATGTGCAGACGACGGCAAAGGCCACCCTGGTGTACTGCGGCTCCGCCGAGATCACCCTCACGGCCGGCAAAAAGACCCTGCGCCTGGTCAGCGGCATGTTGGCTACGATGAAAGACGACAAGATCACCCCGCAGCTCCAGAAGATCTGGGACGATTGGACCGGCGGCCTGGCCCAGGCGGGTCCCCGGGAGCAGAGGCTCACCGCCGGCATCGGCACCCTGGAAGCGCGCATGCAGTCCGAGGTGGGCTCCGCCCGATCGCCCCTACTGGTGCGGGACCACCAGGTCAAGGCGTGGATCGAGGGCAACCTCGCGGTGACCCGTATCGAGCAGCAATTCTTCAATCCGCGCTCCCGGGTGGTAGAGGGGAGATATCGGGTACGGCTGCCCGCGGGGGCCATCATCCGCTCCTTCGCCTCGGGAAAGAAGGGACAGGTCCAGTCGGGCCGCATTGTACCCCGTTCGCGCCGGCGCCAGAACCCGGCGAACAATACGGTGCTCGAGTGGGAGGCGCCCGATCGCTACGTGGCCACGATCTACCCCATCGGTCCGGGCGCCACCACGGTGGTGACGGTGGAGTACATACAGTGGCTGCACCCGAAGCAGGGCCGCCGCCGCTACGTCTATCCCATGGGCGGAGGGGACGCCCCCAAGCTCGGTGAATTCGCCCTGGAGGTGAACGTCAAGCGCGCTGGATCCCGGAATCTCCAGGCCGGCATGGGCGCCAAACGCGAGGGGGACTGGGTCATCGTGAGGCGGTCGGACTTTTTGCCCCGGGCTGACTTCGTGCTGGAGATGTTGGACCGGGGCAGCGCCCCCAAGCCGGTGCTCTATCACGCCGCCGCGCAGCAGGCCAAGGAGCCCGCCTACGCCGCGCTCACCCTCCTGTCGCCCCTGAAGCAAAAGAGCCTCTCAGCCAAACGCTCCGGACGCCCCATCAAGCTGGTGCTGGTAGCCGATGTCAGCGCGGGCATGTCCACCTCCGATGCGGCCCTGGTGCGTACGATCACCGACGCCATTCTGCGCCAGCTCACCCCCAACGACCAGGTGGCCCTCATGGTGGCCAGTGTGGACGCCCGCCCCCTGGGCAAGACCAAGGGGCTCGCCAAGGCCACCGTCAAATATCGTGAGACCCTGTTAACGGCCCTGGGCCGATCGCGGCCGGGCGGCGGCACGGACCTGGAGCGAGCCCTGAAAACCGCCTCGCGCATGCTGCCCAAGGGCATGGGATCGGTGATCTACATCGGCGACGGACGAGCGACCCTGGGCACCCTGGCCCCCGGACTCCTCCGGGACCGACTGGCCCGCCGACTCACCCCTCCGCGACTCTTCGCCGTGGGCATCGGCTCGGACGCCTCCATGGATCTGCTCAACGCCGTCACCGACGGGTTGGGTTTCGCGGTGAAGGTGCCCGACATGCTCCAAGCCCCTCGGGCGGCCCTGCGCATCGTCGCCCACGCAGCCCGTCCCACCCTGCGCAACGTCACCGTGGACATGGGCGCGGCGGTGGACCGCATCTACCCGCGCCGACCGGTAACCGTAGAGGATGGCACCTTCCTACACGTCCTGGGCCGACTCCGGGGAAAGCCCCCCAAGCAGGTCACCCTCCGGGGCCTGCGGGACGGTAAGCCCTTCGTGACCAAGGTGACCATCACCCACAAGAAGGTGTCCGACCGCGGAGACCTACGACGTCGCTGGGCCTTTGCCCGCATCCAGGACCTGCTACGAAGGGGCGCCGGTCGGGAGGCCGTGGCCGAGGTGGGCGTCCGTTTCTCGGTGATCACTCCCTTCACGGGCATGGTCATCGGGGCCTGGGGCGGCAACTTCTACCACAGCCGGCTCCCCGACGACCCGGCGGGCACCTTCGTGCCCGAGGCACTGCGAGGCGGTCCGCCTGCCGGACGCATCACCATCGCCCTGGAGCCCGGTTGGTCCACCCAAAGCTCGAGGGTGATCCCCCTGGAGGCGCTGTATCGACGCGCACTGCAACGCAAGCTGTGGACGGCGGCCAGAGCCAGCTTCGACCGAAAGGCTGCCTCTCGCCCGGATCTCTCGGGCATCATCCCGATCCAGCTGGAGGTCAACCCCGACGGCAGCGTGCACAAGGCCGAGCTGGTCAAGGACGCCGTCGTGCTCAAGGACTCGGACGTGGTCGAGGACGTGCTACGGCTGGTGCGCTCAGTCCAGCTTCCGGCCACCCCCTCCGGAAAGCGGTTCACCATGACCCACACCTTCCGCTTCGTGCCCGCGGACATTTCGGACGTGCCCAAGCGCTGCCTGAACAAGGACGGCACCCGCAAGCGCTCCAAGGAGAGCTACAAGTACCTGGACGCCCGCCGGGCCCTCTGGCGGGAGCGGCTGTACCGCAATCGCTCCGCCGTGGGCGCGCACCGGGTCTGGCGGGGCGCCCTGGCCTGCGGAGAGATCCGGCTGGACACCGACGCCCGGGCCCTGTTGCTGCTGATGATCGGCGCCCTGGGCAACACCCGCAAGCGGGTGGACCTCTACCAGCGCCTGCGAGACGAGCTGGCCTGGGTGCGGACCTTCTTGCGCCGGGAGATCCTTCGCCGGGTGCGTACCCTAGGCGACGTACGGGCCGTGCGCGCCGGGCTGGCCCTCGATGGCGGCATCGACCGCGCGCTCCTTTCCAAGATGCTGGAAAAGGCCAAGAAGGACCCCGCGAAGCTCAAGGTGGTCCGGCGCTTTTGGGCCCTGTCCCCCGAGAGTCTGACGCTCCAGGTGATGCTCATGCACCTGCTGGAACGGACCAACAACCTCACCGAGGCCGAGCGGGTGGCCTGGAAGCTTCGTGGCGACCCGGCCGCGGACGCCGGGGTGCGCCAGCAGGTGGGCGAGTACTTCTTACGGCGAGGAAACCGCGCCGAGGCCCGTCGAAGCTTCTCCGAGCTGGTGGAGTTCGCGCCCTACGATCCCTGGGCCCGGCGCCGCCTGGGCAACCTGCTCATGGCCCAGGCTACGCAGGCCCAAAAGGCCAAGGGACAGCAGCCCTGGGCGCTGCACCTGTATGCCGACGCCTACCGGGAGTACGAGACCCTGGCGTGGCTGTTGCCCGGAGACAGCGCGGTGCTGTTGCTCATGGCCAACGCCGCGGCCGGTATGAAGCGCACGGACTGGGCCCTGCGGCTGCAGCAACGGGTGAGCGAGGCAGCCGAGGTGGGCAGCCGCGGCAACGCACCGGCCGCCTGGGCCAGGATGCTCACCAGCGTACGACTCGCGCACATGCGGCTCCTGGCCAAGGACAAGGCGCTCAAGCAGAGACTGCGCGCCCGGGGCCGCCGGGCGGGGATCTTCACCTGGGCCAGGGATCTCTCCGTCATCGCCACCTGGACCCATCCCGACGCCCATCTGGAGCTCTGGTTGCGGTATCCGGGCCAGGAGAAGCCCGAGCGTGTGGCCCTGCGAGGCGACAATGTCGGCGTGGAGGGTATTCGGCTGAGGCGAAGCTCTGTTTGGGGCGCCGGAGCGCGGCGTGTACCGGCCAAGGACCGCGGCCCAAAGCAGGGTGACATCGCTCGCACCCCTCTGTACCTGGAAATCCGCTGCGGCGACAAGTCGCCAGATCGCGTCATCAAGCACCTGGGGGAGCTGATGATCCTCTGGCACGAGGGCAGCGCCAAGGAGCGGGTGATGCCTCACAGCCTGGTGTTCGATCCCAAGATCCGGGCCTTGGCGTTCCTACTCAGTCCCGAGGGCAAGCTCACCCCCACCAAGGTGATCAAACCCAAGAAAAAATAGCGCTGAGCCTCCGCACAAAATCGTGGATCTCACCACCTGATTCTTGAACCGCACCAAATCCGTACCGCTGGCGGGTTTGCCGATCTACACACGGGCAAACCCCACCAACCAACGGCTTGCGCTCTGGGTCCCCGCTTCCCCGCACCACCACCGGACTTCCGCTCCCCCCTCACATAACCATTCGAAATAACCCCCAAAATTGAGGGTGTTTGGATCAGTCCAAAGAGGCCGAGCTTCGAAACTGGATTTGGGTACCACAACGGGGCCCACACGCCCTCTCATCTGTTGGGAGATCTGATGACTAAAACCTGGAATATTGGCTGGATACGTCCGAATTGGTTCCCGGCCCGTTTGCAATGACTCTGATCCATTGTGCCGTCGGATTCGAATCGGCGGCCCATTGCCCAAACGGAACCTCACATGAAAACCGGAAGCAGTAGATGGAAAAATCGCGATAATCAATCTGAAAAAAACGTCGCAATTCCGCGACATCTCACCCATGAGAAGATCACAAAGCCATCTAACAAGTCAATACAGGGCCTATTTGTCCATATTGCAGCATCCCCGAGGGGTCCAGAGCCCCCTCATCACCCCACGAAGAGCCCAATTCTCCAAAAAGAGACACACCAGGTGCACAGTTCCTGATCAGGTAGGTAACCATCCGTCATACAACCGGAACTCAAACCTTTCCCACAATGTTGTTCACAGGCAGACCGGGTGCATACACAAGATATCGTAGGCGGGCCTACCATGACCCACAACATCTGGTAGAAAAAAAGTTGACACCATTTTTGATTCCCAGTACACCTGATTCCTGTTGCGCCTAATTGAGGCAAGGTATTTTGAGCGGGCATCGCAGAGGGGATTCCGCATCCGATGGGTAGTTACGCCTTGGGCATCTGGATCGCTGTACCGGGGCTGAAAAGTTGAAATATATCCGATGTGTCGCATTGATTCAGGGTATGCGAACAAGGGATATTTTGTGCATTTGGGAGCGTTGCGGTAGCAGACAGGCGAGGCAGTCACAAGATGATCAAAGAGGAACAGACCCAGCAAGAGCAGTCGTTGGTCCAACAGACTAACGAGCAGACCTCCAAACCTGAAGGACTCAGCTTCAAGCGGTACTTCACAAAGGTGGGCGTCCACCCCTACGACGAGATCAAATGGGAGCGTCGCACGGCGTCCATCAAGGGCCCCGACGGCACAATGATCTTCGAGCAGAAGGACGTGGAGTGTCCCTCCACCTGGTCCCAGACGGCAGTAAACATCGTCGTGCAGAAATACTTCCGTGGTCTGCAGGATACCCCCGGTCGCGAGCAGTCCATCCGGGACCTGATCAACCGCGTGGTAACCACCATCACGGAATGGGGCACCAAGCAGGAATACTTCAAATCCGCCGCGGACGCGGAGATCTTCTGCGACGAGCTCACGCACCTGCTGATCAACCAGAAGGCCGCCTTCAACAGCCCCGTGTGGTTCAATGTGGGGGTGGACGAGCAGCCTCAGTGCTCGGCCTGCTTCATCAACTCCGTCGACGACACCATGGACGGGATCCTGCACCTGGCTCACACCGAAGGCATGCTCTTCAAGTGGGGCAGCGGGACAGGCACCAACTTCTCCTCTCTCCGTTCTTCGAAAGAGCACTTGAATGGTGGCGGTACAGCCTCCGGTCCGGTCTCCTTCATGCGGGGCTTCGACGCCTTCGCCGGTGTCATCAAGTCCGGGGGCAAGACGCGCCGCGCGGCCAAGATGGTCATCCTCGACGCGACTCATCCCGACATCATGGAGTTCATCGAGTGTAAATCCCTGGAGGAGAAGAAAGCCTGGGCGCTCATCGACGCCGGGTATGACGGCTCCTTCGGCGGCGAGGCCTACAACTCGGTATTCTTCCAGAACTCCAACAACTCGGTGCGCGTCACCGATGACTTCATGCAGGCGGTCATCCACGACCGCGACTGGCCCCTGCGGGCGGTCACCGACCCCGGCAATGTCATTGAAGAGATCCGCGCCCGGGACGTAATGCGACAGATCGCCACCGCGGCGCACCAGTGCGGCGATCCCGGCATGCAGTTCGACACCACGGTCAACGCCTGGAATCCGTGCTCCAACTCAGGTCGAATCAACGCGTCGAACCCCTGCTCCGAGTATATGTTCCTGGACAACTCGGCCTGCAACCTGGCGTCGCTGAACCTCCGCAAGTTCCAGCGTCCTGACGGGGACTTTGACGTAGATCCCTTCACCAAGGCCATCGATGTGCTGATCACCGCCCAGGAGATCATCATCGACAACGCGCGGTATCCCACCCCCGAGATCGAGCGCAACAGCCACACCTACCGCGCCTTGGGCCTTGGGTACGCCAACCTGGGCGCCCTGCTCATGAGCCGTGGGGTTCCCTACGATAGTGAGCCCGGGCGCGCCTATGCCGGCGCCATCACCGGTCTGATGACCGGACGGGCGTACCGCCAGAGCGCGATCATCTCCAAGGAATGTAAGGGCCCCTTCGAGGGCTTCGAGGAGAACCGGGCGCCCTTCTTGAAGGTCATCCGCAAGCACCGACGGCACGTGAACTTCGTCGACAGCGCGCTGGTGCCCTACGATCTCATGCAGTCAGTGCGGGACACCTGGGACGACGCCTTGGAGTTGACCTCCCAGGATGGAGTACGCAACGCTCAGGTGAGCGTACTGGCGCCCACCGGCACCATCGGCTTCATGATGGACTGCGACACTACGGGCATCGAGCCTGACATCGCCCTGGTGAAGTTCAAGCACCTATCCGGGGGCGGCATGCTCCGGTTGGTGAACTCCACGGTGAACCAGGCCCTAGAGCGCCTCGGCTACACCGAGGCCCAGGTCGTGGCCATTCGGGAGCACATCGATCGCCACGACACCATCGAGGGAGCCAAGCACCTGCGGGATGAGCACCTGCCCGTGTTCGACTGCGCCCTGCGGCCTCGCAACGGCACACGGTACATCGCGCCCATGGGGCACATTCGCATGATGTCGGCCACGCAGCCGTTTTTGTCCGGGGCCATCTCCAAGACAGTGAACCTCTCCCCCGACGCCTCGGTGAAGGATATCGAGAATATCTACATCGAGGCATGGCGGCTGGGTCTCAAAGCCCTGGCCGTGTACCGGGACGGATGCAAGCGCACCCAGCCCCTGAACACCGGGGAAAAGGACGAGACGGCCATCGAGACCCAACAGCCCGCCTCCCAGCAGGTGGCCGGGGGCTGGACGGCTCCGCCCGCGCCCGTGCGCCGGCGCCTACCCGACGAGCGGGTGTCACTCACCCACAAGTTCGAGGTAGCCGGCCACGAAGGGTACCTGAGCATCGGCTACTACGACCACGGTGAACCGGGCGAGATCTTCATCAAGATGGCCAAGGAGGGCAGCACCATCAGCGGCCTGATGGACGCCTTCGCCACGGGTATCTCCATCGCCCTACAGCACGGAGTGCCCCTGCGGCTCTTGTGCGATAAGTTCATGCACACCCGGTTCGAGCCGTCGGGATTCACCAACAACGAATCCATCCCCATCGCCAGCTCCCTGATGGACTACATCTTCCGGTACCTGGCGCTCAAGCACTTAGACGAGACGGCCAAACACCCGATCCTGTCCAAGTTGGCGGCCTACAAAAACGGCGACAACGACTGGAACGACGAGAAGATAGAAGCCAAGGCCTTGCCGGCGGGCGAAGATGGCCAGGTGGCCGTGTCCACCATCAACCGCATCGCAGAGCCGGACAAGACCCGCATCGCCGAAGAGGTCACCTCCTACCTCCACGAAACCGACGCCCCGACCTGTCACGTCTGCGGTTACATCATGGTGCGCAACGGCGCCTGCCACAAATGTGAGAACTGCGGAGCCACGTCCGGCTGCTCATAGGAGCTTTCCCTCCGCATCTTCGCATCTTCGCATCTCCGCATCTCCGCACTGAGAACGTCCGCACGCACCTCCGCACTGACTGCACACCTCCGCACTGCGCACCTCCGCACTGCACACCCCAGGCGGCCTCCCCTACAACTCCGCAATTTATCAGATCAGGTCCTTAGGACCCGATCGAATATTACTTGATCACTCAGGCCGCCGATGCATCCCGGCTCGCTTCGTTACTTCTCGTTGCATATCAATAAGTATGCGCCTCGTCGTGCCTCGCGAGCCGGGCGCCTCAACGCCCTGAACTGGACAACTAATATCCGAGCGGGCCCTTAGCTCTTGACGGGAGTTGCCTTGAGCGCAGCCTTGCCGTCCTTGATGTACACGCGGAAGCCCACGTCGATGCAACCGGTCTTGTCCATGACGGCCTGCTTGTTTTTGTCCAGCTTGGCCGAGAAGGCATCAAAGGTCAGCTTGTCCACGTTCTCACCGCACTGCTTCTTGGTGACGACGAACTGGTCGTACACCTCCCGCCATGCAGGGTTCTCTCCCGCATCACCGCCCGGGATCTCCGGCGGCGGCGGCGGCGGTCCACCCGGGCCCTGTCCGGGCGAGGTGTGGGGTGTGGATCCGTCCGGCAGGCCGAAGGCGAAGTTGCCCGACGGCGTAGGCTGCATGGGGTTGTCGTCCGGCGGGGGCGGAGGAACCCCGCCGCCGGATCCCACGTTGGGCATGGCCGCGCTCGGCACACCAGAACCATCAACGCCGTCGAGCACGGATCCCGTGGGCTTCGCACCGGGATCTTCCGCATCGGGATCCAGGCTGAAGTCCTCGTCGGAGGTGTCGGGACCGCCCAGAATGGAGTCCAGATCCTTGTCGTGCAGGGCCGGCTTGGAAGGTGCCTTGTCGGCCACCAGCTCCAACCCTTCGTTGATGGAGCGGGCGATGGAGCCCAGCCGCCCCCGGAACTGGGTATCGTCCAGCTTCTCCATCTTGCCCATCGACAGGTCCCGTGACTGGCGGAACAGCTTGCCAATGGGGCGGTCCCCCTCAAACCAGTTCAAAAACACGGTGAGAAAGAGCGCCACTACCCCAAGGACCACAAAGATGGACATGGGCAGGTACTTGAACTGCTCGGCGCGGGGCAACTTGCTGGAGCGGAAGGCCCAGGGGCCCAGTCGCGATGGGAAACGCCAGAGGATGGCCCAATAATTTCCCCCGCCGGAGGCCTCCCCGGGCAATCGCCCCACCACCATGAGGTACCGATTTCCGCCGTCTTTGAGCTCCACGGCGGGGCTCCGACCGGTGAGCGGATCGTCCACCGTGCCCTTGTGCTTGGAGTACACACCCTTGACCTTTGACCAGAGCTTGGACGCGCCGGTTCGAGCCATGAGCTTCTGCTTCATGAAAAAGGCGATAGCCACCTTGAGCTTACGAGACTTGGCCTTCTTCTTCGCCTTGGGGTTCTTTTTTCCCTTCGATTTCTTCTTCGCCTTGGGGCTCTTTTTCCCTTTGGCCTCTGCCCCCTTCTCAGCGGTGTCGGTCTCACCGATGAGCGCCAACAAGCTGGCGGCGAAGTCGTCGTCTATCTTCTTCATGGCCCGCACGGCGCCTACGTGCTCCACCTTCTGGCCATCCTTGACGTAGCGCACCGGACAGCTCCAGATAAAGTACAGCGCCCCGTTACGCACCACGGTGTTGTCCGAGCACACCCGCTGCTCCAGAGCCCGCTTCACCCCGGGATTGTTCCGCAGGCTGTTGCCGAATCGACCCTCGTTCTCCCCGAGCTGGGCCCACACCTTGCCGTCCAGGTCCACGAACTCCACGGAGGTGTACTTCTGGGAGAAGATCTTCCCCGCCTTGCCGCTCTTGAGCTTCGCGTTGAGGTAGCTCTTGAGCTTCTCGGCGATGGGCTTGGCCGTGGCCGTGTCTTTGCCCCTGGCCTCCTTGAGGTACTTGACGATCTTGTAGTCCTTGCCCACGATGTTGAAGAAATCCAGCCTCCGCCGGGACTCCATGCGAAGGTGACTATCCACCAGGCCCTGGGCTCCATCCAGCTGCTGGTAGTACGCCTCCTGGAGCTGAGACTCCGCCGGGGGCGTGGCCAATAGGAACGCCGCGGTGACAGCCACCGCGAACAAAGTTACGAGAACCGACCAAATCTTGGTGAGAAACATCTATCGCCTCACTGCGCCTTCTTCAGGATTAGCGGCTTGAGAGTCATCTTCCGTTTGCGCACCTCAATGGTCTGGGTGAGCAGCACTTTGCCCCGATAGTACACCTTCAGCTTATGAGTCCCCCGGGGGAGGTTGGAAAGCGTAAAGAAGCCGTTTTGATCGGCGAAGGTGTAGGCCGTGGACCTCAGAAACACGATGCAGCCCCGCATCACGCGCAGATCCTTCGACCGGAGCCGATAGGTCAACGCGGTGCCTCTGGTGAGCGGCAGAATATTATCCAGCTCCACGTTCTGCTTAGCGTTCCCCGCCAGGGTAACGAGCTTGAAGGCAGCATGGTCCGGGGAGTCCAACCCGTGCGTCATCAGATCCAGGTTGTGAAGGGTGATGGTCTCGGTGGGCGCCCGTCTGGGGATGACGGAGATCCGCGGTACGAAACCCGCTCCTTTGATCTGGATGAGCCGGGAGGGCTCCTTGATCTGACGCGCGTCCCACACGTCCACGAATACAAGGAACTCCCGGTAGTCCGGCTTGGGGAAGAGCCGATGTAGGTTGTCCACGTCATGGCTCCAGTAGGCGCGGCTAAGCCTCGGGACGGCCCTGGCCTTGAGGAAAGGGGCAACCAGCCGGCCGATCACCTTGTTCCGGGCCTTGCGCCGACGCCGAGCCTCGACGCTGGTGGCCGGTACAACCACGAGAAAAATCAACGAGACAAGTATCGTCTTCACGACTCCTCCGCCACCTGAGGGGCTCGCCAGCGCTTCCAATGGAAAGCACTACCCGCCAACCTCAACGCTGTTACGGTAAGGGCTTGATCACTCCATTGTAGGGCCCGCTCGATGCAAGTCAATGGCGTAGGCTGGGGTACAAGTCAAGGCAGCTGGCGTAAACAAGGCACGCAACCGATCCGGGCTTCGGCCGATAACCCGGAGCATGGTGCCATTGCTGCCTTTGACGCTGACTTTTCTCCTCGGTGTGACGCTGGGCCTGGCCGTGCCCGGCTGGTGGGCGACCTGGCTCACCCTGGGGACCGGGCTGGTCTTCTGGATCGCCATGGTCTCACCAGCCCGCTTTGTGTTGCTCAGCCTCTTTTGCCTCCTGGCGGGCGCCGCCGTCGGGGCTCTGGACCCCCCCCGCCACAGCGCAACGCCGGCCCGGGACCGGCAGCTTGTCGACGCCGTAGTCGCGGCACGCCCCACCAGGATCCCAGGCGGCTGCCAGGTGGACGTCTCCGGGGTGTGGTTGGCCCACCGCCAGGGTTGGCGCCCCGGTCCCCCCAAGGTCGCCCTACGACTGCGCACCGCCTGCCCCGCCCTCGCCCCGGGGGCCCGCCTACGATTCCGGGCTCGGCTTCGTCCCGGTCACCCGGGTCGTCCCTGGCGAGGGACCGTACCACCCGGTGGCCTCGCCCGTGTCGGCAAAGTCAGTCGCCAGATCCAGCCACCGCTGACCCAGCGGATCCGCGCCGCTGCCCTGGAACGCATCGCGCCCTGGGGGAGCCCTGGCCGGGGGCTGGTGGCGGCGGTGGTGGTCGGCGATCGTCAGTGGCTCGGGGTCCACGAACGCGCTCAGTTTCGGCGCACAGGCACCGCTCACCTCCTGGCCATCAGCGGCCTTCACGTGGGTCTGGTGACGGGGATCTGCTTCTGGCTGATGCGTCGACTCTGGGGGCTCTTCCCTCCCCTGGCCGTACGCCTTGCGCCCGTGCGGGCCGCCGCGGTGTTCGCCCTGGCCACCACCTGGCTCTTCGTGGCCGTATGCGGCGCGGCCACACCGGCGCTCCGGGCCGGGGTCATGACCACCGCCCTGCTCATGGGACCCCTGTGGGGTCGACGCAGTAACCCCTGGGCCGCCTTGGCCCTGGCCGTATTGATCCTGCTGGTTTGGGATCCGTCTCAGCTTCCCTCCCCCGGCTTCCAGCTCTCCTTCGCAGCGGTGGCCGCCATCCTCACCGTGACCCCGCACCTCCGGGCATGGACGGCCCTGCCCGATCCGATCTCCGACGCCGGACACAAGGCAGCTCCACCCGAAGCCCAAGCCCAAGCCCAGGGCCAGGCCTGGCGCCAAGCCCATCCCTGGCGATCCCGCGCGATCCAGCTCTGCGGTGTCACCGCTGCGGCGACGCTGGCCACGCTGCCCCTGGCAGCGCACCACTTCGGACAGGCCAGCGGGAGCGGGTTGCTGTTGAACCTGGTGGTGGTGCCCTTCTTCGCCGTGGTGGTAGTCCCCCTGGGCCTGGCGGGCACCCTGGTGGCGCTGGTCTACGATCCCGCCGGGCAACCTCTACTCCTGGCCGCGGCCCAGGGTGCCGAGGTCCTGCAGGGGCTGGTGGCGTGGGGGGACAAGACCCTGTCGTCCTCCCTGTGTCTGCGTTGGCGTCCCACCGGCGTCCAGACCGCATGCTGTTACGCCGCGGCCATGGGCCTGGCCTGGATCCGGCTTCCGAGGGGCCGACTGGTGCTCGCTGGCGCGTTGGCCGTGGGCCTGGTCTCAGCCGGTCTCGGCCGGCTGGGCCCCGGCGGTGGCGCGACCCTCCGGGTGGTGTTCCTCGACGTTGGTAAAGGAGACGCCGCCCTGATCACCTTTCCCGATGGCCGCCACGCCCTGGTGGACGCGCCCGGCCCCACCCGCAGCGGCTGGAGCGCCACCCGACGCCGGGTCCTTCCCACACTGGACCGCCTCGGGGTCCGCAGGCTGCACCTGATCATCGCCTCCCACGCCCACGCGGATCACATCGGTGGCCTGCCAGCGGTCCTGGAGCGGATCCCCACCAACGCCATCTGGCACTCCGGCAGGATCACCACCGCCCCGGAGGCCCGCCGACTCACGCGCTGCGCCGCCGACCACCGGGTACCCCTCCGTCTTGCGCGCAACCGAAACTTTGGCACGGTCTCCCTGACCGTGGTCGGCCCTCGACTGCGCGGCCAGGTACACCCACACCCGCTCCGCTCGGTCAACGACAACAGCCTGGTGATCCTCGTGCGTCACCCGGCGGGGAGCGTCCTGTTCACCGGGGACCTCGAGCACCCCGGAGAGGCCGCCCTGCTCACCGCCCCCGGCGCACACCTCCTGGGAGCCACCGTGCTCAAGGTAGGCCACCACGGCAGCCCCACGGCCACCAGCGCCCCCTTCCTGCGCGCCGTGGCCCCCCGCCTCGCCATCCTCAGCGCCCCGGGCGCCCATCCGGGTCGTCCCTTCCCCTCTCCCATGGTGCTCGGCCGCCTCCGCCGCCAGGGCGCCCGCCCCCTCGTCACGGGCAACCAGGGCGACATCACCCTAACCATCTCCCCCTGGGGCATCACCTACCACACAAGATCCGGCACCCACCAGCTCACCCCAAAAGGCTGGCGTCCCGCCCCCCCCTGGCCCACCCTGACCGCCGTCCTGAAAGACCCCCGGATCCTCCTCCCCTGAGCTCCGCCACAATCT
Source organism: Deltaproteobacteria bacterium (assembly GCA_029938605.1). GTDB lineage: Bacteria > Myxococcota_A > Polyangia > HGW-17 > JAJRWW01 > JAJRWW01. Next base: position 13,272 of record JAOZUO010000102.1, read on the forward strand.
GATGAAATCCGCGAGCTACAGCTCCCGACCCTACAGCTCCCGACCCTACAGCTCCCGACCCTACAGCTCCCAACCCAGATCGAACCCTTCGTGAATGGCCTCGATGGCCTTGCGGGGATCCTTGGCGTCTCCGATGATCTCCACCCGAAGCCCGGCACCCTCCAGCCCCTCGGCCAACCCCACCTCCTTCTCCACGCCCGCCGCCAGCACCACATGGTCACAGCCCAGGTTCTGCTCCTCGTCGCCGACCTTGACCACTACCGCCTCGGCGGTGATCCGCACCACCTCCGCGTTCTTGAGCATCTTCACGCCATACCGCCCCAGATCCTGGATCACACCCCAGCGCGTGGACTTGCCAATGTCGGCGCCAATCTTCCGCGCCATCTCCACCAGGGTCACCTCCCGGGTGCCCTGGGTGGCCAACCGCACGATCTCCTCGGGGGTCTCGGCCTGGTTGATCAGCAGAAATGCCACGGTCTCGGCGTCGATGGTACCCCGCCCCGCAAGGTGCAGCGCGGTCTCGCAGCCCGTGGCACCGCCCCCCACCACCACCACGCGATCCCCGCACTCCACCCGATCCGCCAGCACGTCCCAGGACTGCACCACATGATCCAAATCCACCCCCTCGATGGGCGGCACCGCCGGCCTCGCCCCCGTGGCCAACACCACCACGTCCGGCTCCAGCGATTTCACAGAGGCCGGATCCGCCGTGGTGCCATAGCGGATCTCGGCCCCGGCCAGGATCGCGCGCTGGGTGAGATCGGTCGAGAGCTGCCAGAACCCGTGGCGATCCTCCCGCGCGCCGGCCAGGTGTAGCTGCCCGCCCGGTTTGTCGGCCTTCTCCAGCACCACCACCCGGTGACCCCGTTGCGCCGCGGACCAGGCCACGGCGAGCCCCGCAGGACCGGCGCCCACCACCACCACCCCGAGGGGCTTGTCGGCGGGCTTAACCTCGCCCAGGTCACCCTCCCGTAGGGAGATGGGGTTGGTCATGCACCGGCACGCCGACATGTTGAACACCGCGTCGAAGCAGCCCTGGTTGCAGGAGATGCAGTGCACGATCTCCGATTCGCGCCCGTCGGCCGCCTTGGCGACAAAGTCCGAATCGGCGATGAGCCCGCGGCCCAACCCCACCAGGTCGCCGTGGCCGTTGGCCAGCACCTGCTCGGCCTGGGCCGGTGTGGTGATGCGGTTGCAGGCCACCACGGGCACCGAAACCTTCTCCTTGACCACCCGGGCCAGGTAGGACAACCCGGCGGTGGGAACGGCCCCGGTGAGCTGCGGAACGCGGGTCTCGTGCCAGCCGCCGGTGATGTCGAAGCCGTCCACGCCGGCTTTTTCCAGCTCCACCGCGAACCGCGCCGTGAGGGCCGAGTCGCCGGCGCCGGGCACAAAGGAGTTGCCCGCCAGGCGGTAGATCACCGGGAAGTCGGGGCCCAGACGATCGCGGATCTGCTCGGCGATCTCGATGCCGAAACGCATGCGCCGCTCCTCGTCTCCGCCGTACTCGTCCTCTCGCTGGTTCGTGCGAGGCGACAGGAACTGCGCGATGATGTAGCCCGCCGATCCGCAGAGCTCGCAGCAGTCGAAACCGGCCTTCTGGGTGAGCTCCGCCGCGTTCACGAAGTCCGTCACCAGCGCTCGGACCTCCTCGGTCTGAAGGGCCCGGGGCGTCTCCCCCGTGAGGCGCGACGGGAGGGCCGAGGCCGACACGGCCGACTCGCCGCCGATGAGGAAGGAGTGCACATAGGCGCCGCCGTGGTACAGCTGCAGCCCGGCCCGGCCGCCGGCCTCATGAATGGCGGTGGCCAGCCGGGTCAGCCCCGACAAATCCTCTTCGGACTGCGCGGACAAAAAGAAAGGCCCACCGGCCGAGGCATTTATCGTGCAGGCGCCGATGATGATCAGGCCCACCTCGCCGGCGGCCCGAGCCGCGAAAAAGTCCACCATCTCATCGGTGACCTTACCCGTGGGCGTAAGGTTGAGCTGCATGGCGGGCATGAGGACACGATTCGGCAGCTCCAGGCTGCCAAACTTAATGGAAGACAAAAGTCGCTCGAACATGGGGTCACTCCTGACAGGGAAAGGGCTCCTGGAAACAGGCCCTTGGAAACGGGCTCCTGGAAACGGGCTCCTGGAAACGGGCCCTTGGAAACGGGCCCTTGGAAACGGGCCATCGGCGGCTGAAGCATGACGCACGAAGCCCAGCACCGTCAAGCCTCAAGCCGTGCCTCTAGTCCGACCATACTTGCTGTGCTACGTTGTGGTGCGGAGACAGCAGCAATGACTACCTACAACATAAGAAATACACTCCAAACAAGAAATACACTCCAAATTAGAAAACCACTCCAAACGATCTGTCTGACGGCGTTGATGGCCCTGGCCGGAGCCTGCCAAGGCGCCAATCTCGGCACCAACACCAACACCAATGACAACACCAACGCCAACGACAACACCAACGACGGTGGAGTGGTCATCGACGCGGATCTGTGCGGCGTGGGCGACGACGAGAAGGTGGTGTCCGCCGCTCCCAAGATCTGGAACGGCACCGCCGAACCCGAGCAGTGCCTCAGCTCCAAGCAGAAGCTCGCCGTAGGAGCCCTGAACTTCCAGTCCTACGGATGGACCAACGGCTGCACCGGCACCGTCATCAACGACGACACGGTGCTCACCGCGGCCCACTGCGTCCAACGGTGGGACGGGTCGCTCATTACTCCCAGCTCCGTGCGCTTCGTCGTGGGAACAAACGCCCTGGCCCCCGAGTACACCTTCAACGTCACGGCGGTATATGACCATCCCGACTACAACAGCGGCGGAAACGCCGACCATGACATGGGGCTGCTCCGGCTGGCCGAGCCCATCAGCGCCGCGAGCGTCAGGATCCTCCCCATCCCCGTCAACCGCGCGGACCTCCCCGCCACCCTCGTGGGCCAGTACGTACAAAATACCGGCTTCGGCGAAACCGAGGTGAGCTCGGATAACGCCCTGCTGTTTTGGACCGTGGAAGAGATCACCGACATCTACCCCGGCTGGTTCACCGTCTACGGCGGCGGCGCACCCGACGGAAGCTCCGTGTGCTACGGCGACTCCGGCGGCCCCTCCTTCTTCCTGTTCAACGACCGCTACCTCGCCATCCTGGGCACCGTGAGCTGGGGCGACTCCTCCTGCATGGACTATGACCACTTCGCCCGGGCCGACGACAACCTCTCCTGGATCGAGCAGTACACAGGCGCCCTGGACCCCTGCGTGGGAATAGACACCGTGGGCATCTGCGACAACGACGACAGCACCAACGGCACCGGCGACGTCGCCCTGTGGTGCGACAACGGCCAGCTCCGCCAACAGTGCTGCGGCGCCCTGTCCACCACCTGCGCCCCCGACGCCGACGGCAACAACCGCTGCGGCGACACCTGCGACGGCGTAACCTTCGAAGGCGAGTGCCAGGGAAACGACGCCGTCTGGTGCGACAACGGCACACTAAAACGCCGCCGCTGCGAACCCTGCGCCCAGATCTGCGCCCGAGTCGACGACATAATGGGCTACTACTGCGTAGATCCATAGACCCCCAACGTCACTCCAACACCCCCCAACGTCACCCCAACACCCCCCAACGTCACCCCACCCACCCCCCAACGCCACCCCAACACCCTCCAACGTCACCCCATCCTTCTCTTTCTCTCTCTTTCCCTCTCTTCGATCCGCATCCTCTTGGACCCCTCTCCACACTTTTCTGTTGACGAACCAGCCAGTCCTGGCTAAACCCATCCCCGTTCACCCAGGTAACCCTGGGCAAGTCTGGGGCTGTAGCTCAGCTCGGGAGAGCACCTGACTGGCAGTCAGGGGGTCAGGGGTTCGATCCCCCTCAGCTCCACAAAGAAACCCGAACACTTAGCGGTGTTCGGGTTTCTGGTTTTTGGGGATGCCGTATTCCTCCTGTCTCATCGTACAGACACGTCAAAGCCCATCTCCCCACAGTCGCGTTTGTGCAGAGTTTCGCCCATTGAGCTAGGGAGGTCACCTGAGAGGCTCGGCTGCCGATCAGCCGCCTGTGGCCAGTAGTGCCGGAAGGCGCCGTACAAGATCTCGGGGTTCCCGCTTCTGCACGAGGGACCGGAGGTACTCCAACCCCGGCCGATCTCCCACAGACGCCAGGACCATGACCCCAAGCAACTTCACGGCCCGAGGGTCTATGGGATACTTCCCGTTCTCCCACCGGGAGACGGTCTCCGGGGACACGTCCAGCAACGCGGACAGTTCCTTGGCCGGGAGCCGGAGCTGCTTGCGCATGTACTTGAACGCATCCGGGGAGCTCACCCCTTCGCGCGCCAAGTCCGCGGCCACCAGCTCCCCGAACTTCCGCAGGGTGTCCAAGCTCAGGCGATAGGCCCCGCAGCTCGAGCAGACCTTCGCCGGCACCTCCGCTGTGTAGCCCAACTCTCCCACGTTCACCGTCCGCTCCACAACTCCGGACTCCAGGCCCTCGTGACCACACTGCGCGCACTTCATCTTCATCACCTCACTCGCTGCATCATCTTCCTGCAGTTGTCTCGGGACCTACAACAGGCTTCGCTCAAAACACCGTCACCACCACCACGTCCTGCTCTATCTCGACCACCGCAGTCAACGGGTCGCCATCCAAGTCCGGCCCTTCAATCTTCCAGCGATCTGGAGGCTGAGCCTCACAATTCACGGCCATCCTGAGCGCATGGAACAGGTCTTCTTCACTCAGGCCGCGTTCGTCCATGCGGTCAAGCCCGTGGTCCCAGGTATCCACCCGCCCGGCGCCGGCGAGCCCTCGGACATCCTGCAAGGCGGCCTGTTCCTCGGGCGTCATGATCTAATGGTGGCCCATAGTTGACGCTGCGTCAAGTGTCAAGGCCTCTCCGCTCCCCCTCCTGAGTTGGGGTCGGATGGTGAAAGTGGCGTCGGCGGTTTGGAGGGCGCCTACGAAGAGGGTTAGACGCCGAAGGCGGCGTCGGCGGTTTTTAGGGCGCCTACGGAGTGGAGGAGTAGGGCCATGAGGATGCGTTGCTCGCGGGTGTCGGGGTCCTCGTCGAGCCACTGACGTAGGGTCAAAAAGCCGTCGAAGCCTGCGACGATGGCGGCCAGGGCGGGGGATGGGCCCACCAGGGCGAAGCGGGCCTTGGCCACCTCGTCCACCATGTAGCACTGGTCCAGGGACGGAAGGTGGGCTTCGGCGTCGAGCAGGGAGGCGAAGCGCGCGGGGAGCGTCAAGAAGTTGGCCGGAGCCGGGACCGGAGCCGAGGTCGGAGCCGAGGTCGGAGCCGGAGCCGAGGCCGGAGCCGAGGCCGGGACCGGGGCCGGGGCCGAGACTGAGGCCGCGGCGGAGGCCGTGGCGGAGGCCGCGGCCGAGCTCGTGAGGGTTTCGATGATCTTGCAGAGCTTCTTGAAGTCGAAGGGCTTGCCGAAAAAGTGGAATCCCTCCTGATCGGCTCTCTCCTGGAAGTCGTGGTTGGCGCTCATCAGGACGATGGGGAGCTGCTTTTCGGAGTACTGCTGGCGCAGGAGCGCAGCGAGCTCGAACCCGTCTAGGCCCGTGAGCATTACGTCGAGCAGCACCAGATCCGGCTTGCAGTAGTCTACCAGGTTCACCGCTTGGCTCGCCTGGGAGACCACGGAGACCTGGTAGCCTTCGGCCTCCAGGAAGGCCTCGATGAGCTTGCGTATTCCCAGCTCGTCGTCCACCACGATGACGTGGGGGCCCGGGGGGGCCGTGGCGCCAGGGGGGCCCGTGGCGCCAGGGGGGCCGGGGGTGCTGGAGGCCGCGGCGTCGATGATGCGCAGGGTGAACTGGCCGTGGGTCCAGGCGAGCATCTCGTCCAGGGCGTCGGCGCCGTCGAGCACATCCACTTCGCAGTCGGCGAGCTCGCCCTCGTTGAAGGTGATGGTCCCCTCGTCCTCGCCGGATCGTACGGTGAGGGTCGCCTTGACGTTGGTGCGCTGCAAGGACTGGACGAGCCCGTTGATGGTGCCAACACGAATACTACCGACCAGTGCCATCGTACGAAGAGATCCTCACATTTGGTGCCCCGAAATTGTACCAGACGTGACCCCTGCTTCGCCAGTATTCGGACCCGCAAAAAGGAGAACGAGCGACTGTGCGATGACCCTACGGCGTGACCGTAATGCGCACCGTGTAGTTACCTGTGGCGTTATTGCCGTACTCATTGATAAGCACGTAGTAGGTGCCCCCCGCCAGTCCGCTGACCGTTTCGTCCGAGCACCTGCTCGGACCGCCATCGTCGTCGTAGCCGATTTGGGAGGTCCCGTTCGTGTCGTAGATGGTCACCTCCGTGTCGATCCCCGAGCAGGTGCTCGGACCGTCCTCATCGAAGGTCTCTACGTGGATGGAGCCGCCCGCCGGTACATCGATGGCGTAGTAGTCCTGATCGCCCGCCGGACTCCAAGCGCCGATCACGAACACCGACCCACCAAAGGAGTTGTTGGCGTCGGCCTCTGTGGCGTTGCCATTGGGCTCGGTCTCCGTGGGCGCATCCAGACAGCTATTGCTGCAGAAATCGAGATCCACGCCGTTGCCGTCATCGCACTGCTCACCGCTGTCCACAATGCCATTGCCGCACGAGGCATCCACCTGGCAGATCTCGCTGCAGCCATCGGTGGGCACCAGGTTGCCGTCATCACAGGCCTCGCTGCCTTCGAGGGTACCGTTACCGCAGGTGTCCGGGCCACAGAACAGCGGGTGACAGTTGGAGTCCGAGGCAGGAGGCGCCGGATCGCAGGTCTCCCAGGGCTCCACGGTGCCGTTGCCGCAGGTGGAGCAGCAGCGGAAGCCCACGTGATCCCCCTGGACGTCGGCCACGTAGGCCGAGGACTCGAACCCACAACCCAGGCCGAACTCCAGGTCGAAGTACCCTCCCCCGCGGAGGCGGTAGATGGGATGGTTGCCGCTGGTGAGACCCACAAAGTCGTCGGTCCACTCGCGCAGGTTGCCGCTCATGTCCATGATTCCGCCGGTGTTGGTATCGCAGTTGGTAAACGAGCCCGTGGGCTCCACTTCATCCGTGCCGCTGCTGTCGTGGCCGTTGCAATAACTACCCTCATAGCCGTCTCCGTAGGGATAGTCGTTGGCCCCGGCGCCACTGCAGGCGTCGTACCACTGCTCGCCGTTACACAGCCTCATGCCGGCCCGGGCGCAGGCCCGCTTGGCCTGGTAGTAGGTGACAAAGCCCCAGGGGATCGCATCGTAGTTGCTGCAGGAGCGGCTGTCGTTTCCGGCTCCGCCGCCCGACGAGGTGGCCGTGGGCCTCGAGGCCTCGTAGCGGTACATATCGGTGAGGTAGCCACCGGTGGAGATGGTGACCAGGTCCTCGAGGACCCAACCCTGAACTCCACTGGGATCGTTGGCCGGGTTGTTGACCCAGGAGTTCTCGTCGATGAGCCCGTCGCAGTCGTCATCCGCGCCGTTGCACTCCTCATCGTCGGGCTCCGGCCAGGTAGTCGGATCCGGCAGGTCGCAAATGGCCTGGGTGGGATCCCCCACGTCACAGATCAGCGTGCCGGTCACCCGACAGGCGCCGATGTCGCCGTTGTCGCAGTCCTCAGTCAGATGGAAATTGTCGTCGGCCACGCCGTCGCAGTCGCCGTCGAGGGTGTCGCAAAGGGTCTCGTAGCCCAGCAACTGGTTCGGATTGTTCGGATCGGTCTCCACACCCGCAGGGTACTGGCAATACCAGCTATGGGACAGGGAGCCGCCGCCATCCGGGTCCTCGCACAGGGCGGTCACGCCGTCGCACAGGGAGCCCGCCTGACCCTGGTAGCAGAAGCCCGCCGGCGGGGTCAGCCCCTCGTCAGTGAATCCGTCGCAGTCGTTGTCCTCCCCGTCACAATACTCCGCGGTGGGCGGGTTCACCGGACAGGTGTACTCGCATCCATCGCCGGCGGTACCCAGATGGAGGTCATTGTTGTTGTCGGCGTAGCCCGTGAAGCAGCTGTACTGGCAAACGCCCGCCGCGCAACTGTTCGGGTAGGCGTCGTCGGGCAGGCTCGCCCAGCAGCTCTGGTTGCAGTCACCGCAGTTGTTCACGTCCGTCTGGGTGTTGAAGTCCTCATCGACCTGATTGTCACAGTCGTTGTCAGCACCGTCGCACAGCTCGGTCACCGGCGTCACCTGGCCCGCGCAGGTGCCCCAGCCGCCACCGGTGCAGGTCTCGGTGCCACCGTGGCACAGGCCCACGCCCTCGGTGGTGCCGCCCCCCGTGTAGCAGGCCTGGGCGAGCGGCGCGCCCGAGCCGTCCTCGTCGGTCATGCCGTCGCAGTCATCGTCGTCGCCGTTACAGGTCTCAGCGCCCGCCACGGTGCAGCCATACTCGCAGCCGTTCCCGAGGTTACCCTGGCTGACGTCGCCGTTGAGGTCGTGGAAGTTGAGCTGGCAGGCGAACTGACAGATGCCGTTGACGCAGCCGGTCACTACGGAGTCATCCCCCGCATGGGACGCGCACACGTAGCCGCAGCTCCCGCAGTTGTTCGGGTTGGTGTCCTTTAAGAAGTCCTCGTCGATGTCTCCGTCGCAGTCGTTGTCCAGGTCATCGCAGATCTCGGCGCCGGTGGCGGTGCAGTTGTACTCGCAGCCGTTGCCGCTACCGCCCGAGGCGAGATCATTGTTGAGGTCGTAGTAGTTGGGCAGGCAGGTGTAAACACAGGCAGACCCGACACAGCTATTGCCCTGGGCCCCGTAAGGCGTATTCGCCGCACAGGAGAAACTGCAATTTCCGCAGTTGTTCTCGTCCGAAGTGAGATCGAAGCCCTCGTCAGTCTGGTCGTCACAGTCGTTGTCCACCCCGTCCCCACAGGCCTCCACCCCGCCGTTGGTAAGGTTGCAGGCATACTCACAGCCATCGCCTGAGTCGCCGCTGTTGACGTTGTTGTTGATGTCGAAGTGGCCCGTCTGACAAGCGTAGGTACAGCTCCCGGACGTACAACCCGTAGCGTAGGAGAAGGCTCCCACGTGGGCCGTACACTGGTGGTTGCAAACACCGCAGTTGAGCACGTCCGTCTGGGTGTTGAAGTCCTCGTCGGCGGTCGTATCGCAATCGTTGTCCTGACCATCGCAGACGTCCGCCTGGGGGGTGATCTCACCGGCGCACACGCCCCAACCGCCGCCCGAGCACGTCTGGGTTCCCTCTATGCACAGCCCCACGCCGCTGGTCCCGGTCGGGCCCGTGTAGCAGGATTGGCTCAAGGGAGCGCCACCACCGTCCTCGTCGGTAGAGGCGTCGCAGTCATTGTCCACGCCATCGCACAACTCCGGGGTGGGAATAAGCTCACCCACGCAGCCGGTCCAGCCGCCCCCCGAACAGGTCCGGGTGCCCGCATGGCAGGGCCCCACGCCGTCAGTGCCGTTCGGGCCGCTGTAGCAGGACTCGCTCAGCGCGCTGCCACCAAGCCCTTCGTCGGTGAGCCCATCGCAGTCGTTGTCCAGACCATCGCAGATCTCATCCCCGTTGTTGGTCACCCCACAGGGGTACTCACAACCGTCCCCGGCGTCGCCCACCGAGACGTCGCCGTTCAGATCCGTGGCCCCGGTGTCGCAGGCGTACTGGCACACGCCGTTGGCGCAACCGGTCACCACCGAGCTTGTCCCGGCGTGGGCCGCGCACACATACCCGCAGCTCCCGCAGTGCGATGGATCGGTCTGCTTGTCCACGCCGTCATCCACCTCGCCGTCGCAGTCGTTGTCCAGGTCGTCGCAGATCTCCACCCCGTTGTTGGTCAGCGCGCAACTGTACTCGCAACCGTCGCCCGCTGCGCCCTGGGCCAGGTCCCCGTTCAGATCGTAGAAACCCACCTGACAGGCGTACACGCACGTGCTCGAAACACATCCGGTCACCGTCGTCCCGAAGGGCGTATTGGTGTTGCAGTCGATGGAGCAGCCACCACAGTTCACCGGATCAGAGGAGAAGTCGAACCCCTCGTCGGTATCTCCGTCGCAGTCGTTGTCTATCCCGTCCCCGCACGCTTCCACGCCACCGTTGGTCAGCGTGCAGCCATATTCGCAGCCGTCAGTGGGATCATTATTGATGTCCAGCCAGCCCGGCAAACACGCCAGCACCACGCAGCCCCCGTTAACGCACCCCGGGAGGGCGTGGGGCACCAGCGCAGAGCACAGCACCCCGCAGCCGCCACAGTTGGCCGGGTCAATCTGCTTGTCGTACCCGTCGTCCACCGTACCGTTACAGTCGTTGTCCAGGTCGTCGCACAACTCCGCCGCCGGACCCGTCTGACTACCACACACCACCGCTCCGCCCACACAGGTGGGCTGCCCCGCGGTGCACAGACCCTCGCAGCTATACACGCCTTGCGACGTCTCGGTGCACCCCACCGGGTGCGTGTAGCAGTCCCCCGCGGCCATCTGCGCGGGCGCGTCCTCATCCATCTGGCCGTCGCAGTCGTTGTCCACCGCGTCGCACACGTCGAGGGGAATCGTCGCGCAGAAGGAGCTGCCGTCCCCAGACACGTCCGCGCACACCTCGCTGGCGTCGCAAGTACCCGGACTACCTTGAACGCACGCCACGGTGCCCTCGGTCAGGTCCATCATGCACTCACAGCCGTTGTTGGCGTTACCGTCCTTGTCCACGAACCCGCCACGGCAGTCCGAGAGCTCACAGCTCCCGCTTACGCACGCGCCCACCCCCTGGAAAAAGGAGCAGGCCCGGTGGCACTGGCCACAGTTGTTCGGATCGATCTGCAGATCGAAGTCCTCGTCGACCGAACCGTCGCAGTCGTTGTCCACGCCGTCGCACACCTCGGTCCCGTCGTTGGTCTCGTGGCAGGAGTACTCACAGCCGTCAGAGGAGTCGTTGTTGTTGTTCCAGTGCCCCGGCAGGCAGGCGCCCATGGCGCACTGGCTCGCCTCACAGTTGGCAAAGGCGTAGTCGAACTCGCAGATGTTGCCACACCCGCCGCAGTTGTACGCGTCAGTAGCCAGGTCAAAGCCGTTGTCGGCCACCCCGTCGCAGTCGTTGTCCTCCCCGTCGCAGACCTCCTCGGTGCCCACGCAGGCATCGGGCGTCACCTCCACGTCAGGGTCCACCTCCGCGTCGTCAGTCGAAGCGTCGGGGAACCTCCAGCCCCCCTCCCCTCCCGTGTCATAGGGATCGAGCCGGCAGCCGGATCCGGTAACCGTCGCCACCCCCAACCCCAAGCCAAGTCCAACAACCACCGCGACCATCTTGGCTGTGAGCGTTTTCATTGGACACCCCCGCGCTCCGAGCGTCGGGAGAGCCGCAGCACCCCCAGCACCAGCAGCAGGAGCAGGAGCCCACCGGGCAGATCTCCACTGCCCGTGGTCTGACACTGACAACCACCCGACCCCGTGGCCAGGAATCTGTCCCCTTCAGAGCCCGGATCGTAGTAGGAGGTGTCGGCCACGCAGCGCGGCTCGGCGACCTCAGAGTCGCCGCTGATCACCGTGAAGATCTCACAGTTATAGAAGGGCGGGCAGTCCACGTTGTCGCAGGGATCGTCGATGCAGGCGCCCTCGAAGCAGGTCTCCCAGCTCGAGCAGAAGATGGCCGCGCAGGGGTCGGTCTCGCAGGAGCCCGTGTCCGGGTCACACCGCTCACCCAGGTCGCAGCTCGCGTCGGAGCACGGGTCCTCCACGCAGGTGCCATCCCCTTCGCAGGTCTGACCCTGCGGACAGGTGCACAGCGGGCTGCAGCTATAGTCGCAGCTCTGGTCGTCGCAGTCCCGCACACAGGTCTCGGTCTCGCTGTCGCAGGTCGCCGCCGAGCAGGGATCCGGTACGCACTCATGGTTGATGCAGAACTCGCCGTCGGCGCAGGTCTGTCCGATGCCGGTGCAGCTATTGTCGATGCAGGCGCCCTCGTGGCAATCCTCCCACTGCTGGCAGGGGTTGGGGTCGCAGGGATCCACGCAGACTTCGTTCTCGCAGATCCAGCCGTCGGGGCAGGTCACCCCACCGCATTCTCCACCGGTGTCCGGGAGGCAGACGTGCTCCATCTGACCGCTACCCACCTCTACCTCAACGCACACCAGGGTGCCCGGGCAGGCGAACTCCGACGTGGGATCGCACTCAGGCCGGCAGTCAGCCTGAACACACCAGAAGTCCGGCGGGCACTCGGCATCGTCGTCGGGCACACCATCACAGTCGTTGTCCAGGCCGTCGCACACCTCTTCGGTGGGCAGCACGCCGCCGTCGCAGATGAGCCCGCCACCCACACACTGGGTGAGGCCGGGCTCGCAGGCGCCCTCGCTCTCGCCGCAGGGCAACCCCTCCTCGGCGGCCACTTCGTCGGGCTCGTCGATCTCGCCGTCGCAGTCGTCGTCCTCGCCGTTACACGCCGGGGGGAAGGGACCGTCCCCGCCCTCGCAGATCTCCGTGGAGTCGATGCAGCGGAGCACCCCCGGGGTGCAGCGCCCCAGGGCCGTGCCACAAGGCTGGTTCAGCCCGGGAATATCCTCTTCCTCGTCGATGGTCCCGTCGCAGTCGTTGTCCGACCCGTCGCACACCTCCACCGCCGGCGTGATGTGCCCCAAGCAGGTGCCCCATACGGCACTGACACACTCCCTGCTCCCCGCCGTACACATGCCCAGACAGGTCCAGGTCTCGGTGTTGGAGTCGTAGGTGCAGCCCGTGGCCGTGCCCGAGCCGGGCGGGTAACACTGCTGGGACAACGGATCCCCGTTGGCGTCCTCATCGATGTCTCCGTCGCAGTCGTTGTCCAGACCGTCGCACACCTCCGGGCTGGGGCCCACATCGTACAGACACTCGCCCCAGTCGCCGACTCCGCCCACCGAACAGATCTGCTGCCCCGAGGCGCAGGTGCCCTCGCAGGTGAAGACTCCGGGCGTCGTCTCGGTACAGCCGCCGCTGGAGCCCTGGTCGAAGCAGTTGCGCACCAGGCCGTCGATGACGCCGTCGCAATCGTTGTCAATACCGTCACACACCTCGGTGATGGATCCCAGGTAGGGATCGCAGGACTGGGGCACGCCGTTCAAACAGTTGTCCACCGTGTGTAAACACAGCCCCAACCCACAGGTGGACTGGCCGAGGTTCTCATCGATCTCGGTGTCGCAGTCGTCATCCACGCCGTTGCACTGCTCGGAAGTAGGCACCACCTCGCCCACGCAAGGTCCCCAGCCGCCGCTCGTACAGGTGCGCGTACCGCCCGTACAGATACCCACATCCTCGGTGGATGCCGGACCCGAGTAACAAGCCTGGGTCAAGGGTCCGCCTCCGGGCGCCTCGTCCGTAGAGCCGTCGCAGTCGTTGTCCAGGCCGTCGCATACCTCTGCGGTGGGGACGACCTCACCGCTGCAGGTGGTCGACCAGGTACCCGCCGTGCAGGTGAGCGTGCCACCTTGGCAAACGCCCACTCCCAGGGTGCCCGCTGTGCCGTTGTAGCAGGTCTGGGTGACCCCTTCGTCCACGGCGTTGTCGCAGTCGTCGTCGATGTTGTTGCAGATCTCGGCGGCGGGGATCTTCGCGGTGCAGGCCTGCCAGGAACCGCTGCTACAGATCTCCACGCCGGTGCAGGTACCAAAAGCGTTGGTGACCTGGCACGCCTGGTCGAGCCCTTCGTCGATTGGACCGTCACAGTCATCGTCAACGCCATTGCAGGTCTCCACGGTCGGCGTGACGGCTCCTCCACAGGAACCCCAGGCCCCGCCCGAGCAGTCGCGGGTGCCCTCGGAGCAGACCCCCACACAAACACCCGGCCCGGTGCAGCCGGTGTTGGCTCCATAGCCGAGGGGATAACAGTCTTCAGTCAGGTTCTCGTCGGTGAAACCATCACAGTCGTTGTCCTGCCCATCGCAGACCTCCGTGCCCGGGCCCACGTCGAACTGACAGGTGTTCCAGCCACCTCCACCCGCCGGGCAGGTGTGGGTACCGGTGGAGCAGGTCCCCTGGCACGTCCAGACGGTGCCGGCGAGAATGCAACCCGTCGCGGGCCTGTAACAAGCCTCGGTGAGCCCGTCCACGATACCATCGCAGTCGTCGTCCAGATCGTTGCATTCCTCGGTCCCCTGGCCCAGCAAGGGATTGCAGGTCTGAACAGCGCCCCCGTCGCAGTTGTCGACGGTGTTGGTGCAGATCCCCAACCCACATGTGGTCTGGCCGAGGCCCTCGTCCACAAACGTGTCGCAGTCGTTGTCCACGCCATCACACTTCTCGGTAATGGGCGTGACCTCGCCGCTGCAACCGCCCCAGGACCCCGTGGTGCAGGTCTGGGTGCCACCTATGCACGGTCCCACGCCTTCGGTCGACGCCGGTCCGCTATAGCAAGGCTGGGATAACCCTTCGTCCACGGCGTTGTCGCAGTCATCGTCGAGGTTGTTGCAAATCTCAACCACCGGCGTCTGCGCCGTGCAGCCCTCCCAGTCCCCTGTCACACATATCTCGGTGCCCAGGCAGGTGCCCTCGGGGTTGGTGATGTGACAAGACCGTGACAGCCCCTCGTCCACCGAGCCGTCGCAGTTGTCGTCCAGGTTGTTGCAGGACTCGGCCACGGCGGGGACCGCGGTGCAGTTCACCCAGGCTCCCGCCGAGCAGTCCTCGGTGCCCGTGCAGGTACCCTCGGGGTTGGTGACCTGACAGACCCGTGACAGCCCCTCGTCCACGTCGCCGTCGCAGTTGTCGTCGAAGTTGTTGCAGGACTCGGGCGCCGGCTCCTGCGCCCAACAGACCCAGGTGCCGTCCACGTCGCAGGTCTCCACACCATCACAGGTGTCCCCGCCATTGGTCTTGGAGCACGCCCGGGGCGCGATGCCGTCGTTGTTCACGCCGTTGCAGTTCTGGTCGTTGGAAGGAATGTTCGCGTCGCAGATCTCGGCCACCGCCCCGGTGCCGCTGCACTGGATGGCGCCGCCCACACACTCGGTGAATCCGCTCACGCAGGCGCCCACATCCGTGCCGCAGACGGCGCCGACGTTCGGGTCCTCGGCCCCATCGGCGAGCCCCGTCCCGGTACCGCAGTAGTCGTCGAGACCGTTGCACAGCTCCGGACCGTTGCAGGTACACACGCCATCCTCGTCGATCTCTCCGTCGCAGTCGTCGTCGAGTCCATTGCACACCTCTACGTTATCGCCCGGAAGAGGCGGCGCCGGAGAGATGTCGCAAATCACGTTGGTGGGATCCGTGGGATCACAGACGTAGGTGCCCGTGCCGTAGCAAACGCCGGGCATGCCGTTGTTACAGGACTGACCGAGGGGGTAGTCCTCATCGATCTCAGTGTCGCAGTCGTCGTCCACACCGTTACACAGCTCCTGCACGATGGACTCAGCGATGATGCCCGCCATGGCCGCGACGATGTCGTCTTCATTCCAGGCCGGGATGGCGGTCCCCGTGCCTCCAGCGGCCGCGATGGCGTTCGCATTGGTCAGCAAAGCCTGGGCGAAGGCGATCACGTAGGTCTTGACGTCGTACCGACACTCACTGCCCGTACACCAGGAGTTGGGCGGACAGTCGTCATCGTTGGAGCAGGAGCTCGACGTGTCAGGCGTAGATCGCAGCGTCGCGGCGGAGTTGGGCGGATTTCCGCTGCAGGTCTCATCGCCGTCAGTGAGCATAATGATCGAATAGGGCCGGCAACCCCGGTAGGGATCGTTTCCGATGTCGTTGGTGGACAGCTGGGTGTACAAGTCGTCCAGGGAGGCCGCCAGCGGCGTCCCCGAGTGAGCCCGCAGCTCGCAATCGCCGTAGGCCGACCCCGACCAACAGTGGTTACCGGTAACCGGCTCAGTGCCGGCAAAAAAACCTCCGGCGGGCTCCTGGTGA
This sequence comes from Deltaproteobacteria bacterium, assembly GCA_029938605.1. Taxonomy (GTDB): domain Bacteria; phylum Myxococcota_A; class Polyangia; order HGW-17; family JAJRWW01; genus JAJRWW01. The sequence continues at coordinate 29,050 of JAOZUO010000102.1, forward strand.
TTGATCCAGGGGAGGATCAGCTCCTCGTTGTCATCGGCCAAAGCCACCAGGATGTCCGCGCCATTACAGGAGCCCTGGTAGTTGATACACATGCGATCGTCGCCCACCAGATCGTGGCACCAGTTGTAATTCCAGATACTGGAGTTCGGGACACAGACCGGATTTCCGGCGGCGTCAAACTCCCAGGGCGATCCCCGATTTCCACTGGAACACGGCCACGCGCTGGAATTTGGAGCAGCGCTGCCGTTTCGATAGCGACATACAATATTCACCCCCGGGGTTTGGGTGAACCGGGCCAGGCCCCACCGGACCTCGGGGTACCCGTTGACCACCGTATTGATGGCGTTCTTGGCGATGAAGATCCGGCTCTCACACCCCGCGGCGTGAGGGTGCTCGTCCGAGCCGTCACCCCGGCACTGGGTCCCATCCGTCGCCTGCACCATACTCCCCGACGTGTCCACATCCAGGTAGATGGCCGAGCTGATCTGATCCGCCGCGGCTGTGCCGGAGAGTCCTGCCACCGCTAAAAAGGCAGTAATACCGACGGTTATTCGTGTCCGTTGCGTTGACATGGATGACTCCGTGAGGCCGAATTTGAGGATGTTTTTTTACATCTAACAGCTTACAAAATACCCTAACGCTATATTAAATCACAGTTGCCGATTGGGGATCAAGGGTTGAAAAAATACCCCGGCCAAAGCTATCGCAGCCAAGTGGGCCGCCAATGGGGCACGACGGTCTCGCACACCTGTACCCTTCGAGCCCAAATCATCCCCGTAGACCTGAACATCTATGGCAATGACATCAGCGGCAGTGGATGGTGCGGCATTTCAGGCACTATTTCACTACTTGTGGGTAGCCTCAGCGTCTGAACCGGTGCCAAGAGTCTCCTGGGCACCGATCTCGTAAGAATCGCGGTCCCTTGATGATGCGCACGG
>JAOZUO010000354.1 GCA_029938605.1 Deltaproteobacteria bacterium
CCCACGCTTGGCTACTCCAACGGTTCCTGCCAATAGACAGGTTGGAACGACTGAGTTGTCTATTCGCGGACCCTTTTCCGCGATTTCAGGTGTAGTGGGTTCAGATTTGATCGATACTCGATGTCCTGAGGAGGACCGATGGGCATCGAACGACTTGCTTCACGTGTAGTGCATATTTGGGTGGCCCCAGCGGTATTGCTGCTCGCCGCATGCCCAGGGGACAACGTAAGCCCTGGCAACCAGAACAACGAGAACAACCAAGCGGCTGATTGTGGCGACGGCGTGATCCAGTTGGCCGAGCAGTGTGACGGAGCGGACCTCGCGGGGGTGGATTGCCTGTGGCTCGGATACGTGGGTGGCGATCTGCAATGTGGATCGGAGTGTCGGTTCGACGACAGTGGCTGCGAGCCTCCGTCCGGCTGTGGCAATGGCGTGATGGATCCCGCCGAAGAGTGCGACGGGGAAAATCTGGGCGGGCAGACCTGCGAGAGCGTAGGGCTCGATAGCGGTGATCTGACCTGTACGGGGGCCTGCCTGCTCGACCCGATGGCTTGCGAAACGCAGCCGGTGTGTGGGGATGGGCAGACGCACCCCTCAGAGCGGTGCGACGACGGGAACGTGACCGATTGCGACGGCTGCACGTCGACCTGCCGGGTCGAGGCCTGCGGCAACGGCGTCCTGGAGTGTGGCGAGGAGTGCGATGACGGGAACGTCATGGCCGGAGACGGCTGCGGGACCGGCTGTTTGCAGGAGGCGTGCGGCAACGGCGTGGTGGACCCCGGCGAGGTGTGCGATGACGGCAACACGGTGGCCGGAGACGGTTGCGGCCCCACCTGCCTTCTGGAGAGCTGCGGCGATTCCACTTTGGATCCCGGGGAGCAGTGCGATGACGGCAACCTCGCCGCTGGGGATGGTTGCGGTCCGGGCTGTCTTTTCGAAGAGTGCGGCAATGCCTTTTTGGACCCGACAGAGCAGTGCGACGACGGGAACTCGGACTCCTGTGACGGGTGCCGGGTGGACTGCGTGATCGGGGGGTGTGGTGACGGGATCGTGGAATGCGGGGAGGTGTGCGACGACGGCAACGTCGTGGCCGGGGATGGCTGTTCGGCCGACTGCTCCTCCTCGGAGTCCTGCGGCAACGGGATTGTGGACGGTAGTGCGGGCGAGGTGTGCGACGACAGCAATAACGTCGGTGGAGACGGCTGCTCCGCCAATTGCCGCTCTGACGAGACCTGCCCCAACGGCGTGCACGACCCCCTCGCGGGTGAATCCTGCGACGACGGCAATGCCACCGATTGGGATGGCTGCAACACTAGCTGCGAATGCGTGGAGTTCCAAGTCAATACCTACTCCACCAACGATCAGTATGGCACCCGGGTTGCGCGGGCGGCGGATGGAAGCTTTGTGGTCGTTTGGCTCAGTGATGGCCAGGACGGAAGCGGGAAGGGCATCTTTGCCCAGCGCTTCGATGCCACAGGAAACGCCATTGGCGTGGAGCTCCAAGTCAACACCTACTCCTCACTCGACCAGGGCGGCTGCTGGATCTCCATGGCCTCTGACGGCCGGTTCGTGGTGGTTTGGCAGAGCGATGAACAGGACGGGTCTGGGTACGGGATCTACTTCCAGCGCTACTCGAACGCGGGGGTGACGCAGGGGACAGAGACCCAGGTGAACACGACCACCTTCGGCTCACAAAACGGTGTCTCCGTGGAGATGGCCGATGACGGCAGCTTCGTGGTGGCGTACCAGAGTGACCCGACCGACTACGACGTCCTGGCCCGCCGATACGACGCCAGCGGTGTCGCGCTGACCGCCGAGATCCCCGTCAACACCTACAACGCGGGGCATCAAGCCACAGCCAAGATCGGCATGACCCCTACGGGCGCCTTTGTCATTGTCTGGCAAAGCAACCTCCAGGATGGAGATGGCTACGGCATCTACGGACAGCGGTTCCTATCCTCGGGTGTGCTGGACGGAGCGGAGTTCCCGGTGAACACTACTACCGTCGGAGACCAGCGTCGACCGGACGTGGCCATGGCAGACGACGGGAGCTTCATGGTCATCTGGGTCGACGACAGCCAGGCGACGGGCGTCTGGGACGTCCACGGTCGGCGATTTGGCACTACGGGCGCCGCCCTGGGGCCGGCGGTCCAGATCAACACGTTCACCACGACCACCGATATTTATCCATACATCGACATGCTCGGCGACGGCCGGGGGGTAGTGACCTGGGGTAGCCCCGACACTGACGGGGATGCCAACGGCGCCTACGCGCGTTTCTACGGTGCGAACGGCGCCGCGCTAGGACCAGAGCTTCTGTTGAACGTCAATACGGTGGGACACCAGTCCTGGCCCTTTGCCGCCTTGAACGCTGACGGCGGCGCATGGATCGTCTGGCATAGCGAGAACCAGGACGGCAGCCTCCTGGGAGTCTTTGGTCGGCGATTCGATAACGCCGGCCTGGGGCTTTGCCGAGGACTTTGAGGTCGCTCTCGCTCTCGCTCCTGTTCTCGGGCTCGGGCTCGGGCTCGGGCCCTACTCCATGAGGTTGAGTGTTCTCGTTGGGACGACCAGGTACTGCGCCGGAGTGTCGGGCCA
>JAOZUO010000103.1:0-26191 GCA_029938605.1 Deltaproteobacteria bacterium
GCCAAATTCAACGGCGTGTAGGCTGATGTGCGCCCGGACGGGATCCGGATGAACCACATTTTCGAAGGAGACGGTCTTTCCATAGCACTGCGCCTGTTTTTGGAGATAGGCAAACGCTGATTCGAGCTCACCCATAGCCTGGCGAACCTTGTTCTTGGCGCGGTACTTGTGGCGTACGAACACCACGGCGAAGTGCACCTTGCCCGTCAACGTGGAGGCGCTTCCAACGTCTCTTCGTAAATCAAAGAACGCCTGGATATACTTTCGCCTGTCCCAGCTGCTGAATCTCCAGATCACCACACCGATGAACACGATCAGACCTACGGTCGGCGCCCACCAGGGCAAGACAAAATGAGCCAGAACAAATATTGCCAGAGTCGCGAACGTCTTCAGCCGAAGCCGCCTCCGGTAACGTTGCCGCTCCCGCGGAGTGAAGAGGCTCGCGTCTATCCAAGCTTCTTGCTTGCGCAGCGCGCGCCATTCGTCCAGAGTGCTCATCGCCTCCACAAGACCTAATTGTCGCCGGCTTGTCACGAAGAAATGTCCAAAGGGGCCAAACGTCTCGCCCGCGAGGTTTGCTGCAGCGGGCGCCCGTAGTCCATCTAAGACTTGGATTGCTTCTCTAGGTTTTCGGCCCTTTGTCGCTGCCGGATCAGGGCTGAATCAGGGATGACATGGGCCGGGTCGAAGGGGGGCGAATCCTAGCCGCGGCGGCGGCGCCAGAACAGCAGCATTCCGATGAGCAGGAACATCACCGGTATGCTGTGATCCCGAGTGTTACCCGTCGTACAACCGCATCCACTGTCGCCCGTGCCGACGGGGACGTCGCAGACACCGTCGTAGTCGGCGTCCTCACAGCAATCAGAGGGGGTGTCGGTGCAGAGCCAGCCGGTCTCCACCGCGCAGGAAGCGTCGCAGCCGTCGCCAGCGGTGGCATTGCCGTCATCGCAGGTCTCACCTGTGTTGACCTCGCCATCGCCGCAGGTGCCACCGTCCTGGGTACACACCGAAGGATCGCCCGTGCAGGTCCAGCCCGTCTCCACCACGCAGGCGTCGTCGCAACCGTCCCCCGCGGTGGTGTTGCCATCGTCACACCCTTCGCCATCGTCCACCGCCCTGTCGCCGCAAACGCCGTCCTCGGTACACACTGAAGGATCGCCCGTGCAGGTCCAGCCCGTCTCCACGTTACAGGAGGCGTCACAGCCGTCACCCGTAGTGATGTTGCCATCATCGCAGTCCTCGCCCGTGTCCACCACGCCGTCGCCGCAGAGCTCGGCGCAGACCGAGGGATCGCCCGTGCAGGTCCAGCCCGTCTCCACCACGCAGGAGGCGTCACAGCCGTCGCCGGCGGTGATGTCGCCGTCGTCACAACCCTCGTTCGCGGCCAACACGCCATCGCCGCAAACCGAAGCGCAGGTAGAGGGCTCGCCGGTGCAGTCGAAACCGTACTCCATGACGCAAACGTTGTCGCAGCCGTCGTGGTTGGCGTTATTGCTGTCGTCGCACTCTTCGGTGCCGGCCAGGATGTAGCCGTCGCCACAGCTGGCGTTGACGCAGGTATTCAGGCACAAGTCGCTGTTGTCAGCGTTGGCGTCGTCGCAGTCTTCGGTACCGGTCAACACGTAGCCATCCCCGCAGCTGGCGGCGACACAGGTGTCCAGACAGATATCGGTGTTGTCCGAATTGCCGTCGTCACACTCTTCGGTTCCCGCTAGCACATGGCCGTCGCCGCAGCTTGCGGTGACGCACGTGTCCAGGCAAGCGTCGGTGTTGTCCGCGTTGGCGTCGTCGCAGTCTTCGGTGCCGGCCCAGGCGTAGCCGTCGCCGCAGGTGGCGACAACGCAGGTGTCCAGGCAGTCGTCGGTATTGTCCGCGTTGCCGTCGTCGCAGGCTTCTGTGCCCTCCACCGCGCCGTTGCCACAGACCTGGTTCAAAAAGATGAGGATGTCGTCGAAGGAGTATCCGTCAGCAAGAACCATCGTGTACGCGGTCCAGTTGTCCTGCTCGCCGAAGCGCACGCCAAAGGTGGAACCAAAGTCCTGGCTGGCAACCAGGAGCTCCGTGGAGAGATCCACCGTGACCTCGGTATAGACACCGTCCAAGGAGACTTCCATGGGAAGATTCACCACCTCGATCCAGGGGTCGGTGGCGCTGCCGCGGATCCACACGTAATCCGCGGCATCGAGGGTGTTGCCACCGTGACTATTGACCCAGAAGGTGAGCTCTATGGGATCGGTGGAGGCGCTGTAGTTGGTCATGTCCAACGTCAGGGTCAGATAGTTCGCAGCGCGAAAACCGCCGGCGGGGATGCTGAAATTTAGAGGGATGTAGGTCCTACCCGGCCCGGATACCGGAAACGCCTGCGTTGCAATCAGGTTGTTGGCCGAGTCCCACACGTTGACAACGACGAGCCCGGCTCCGGCCGGGTAGGCATATACGCCTCGGATCAGGGTGTCCCGGGCCAGATCAAACAACAGCGCAATGTTCATACTGGCGATGTAGGATCCACTACCGAAGGCGTTGTCCGCCGGACCCACGGGAAGAATGGTGTCAAAGGCGGGATGAACCTGCCAATCGTAAAAATAGTAGTAGTTCGCGACCGGTCCTGTCGTACCGGTAATGGATACGTCACCGTTGGTGTAGGGATAGGAGGTGCCCCCGAGATTCCACCGCAGGACCGCGGTGGAGCCCGCCGCGGACATCTCGAAGGCTGTGCCCACGTGTAGGGAGAAATGGAGCGGAATATAGGGCCGTCCTGGCCCGGCCACCGCCACGGTGGCTGTATGGAGCACCGTGCCGCCCGAGTCACTCACGGTGACGACCACATTCCCCGCGCTGTTCGGATAGACGGTAACGCCGTCGATGACCACGGGTTGGGCTACGTCGAAGATCAACGTATTGGTGTTCGAAAAAGTGGACTGGTTGCTAAAGTTGTTGTCCGGCGGTCCCACGGGCTCACCGGCGGAGATGTAGGACATGTTCGGAGCGCCGGCCAAGCTGTTGGTGCTCCATAGGTACTCCTCGCCCGAAGTTCCCTCGAAGTCCTCTACCTAGGGCAGGGTCACCTGGGCCTGAGCCAGGATCGGGTACCCCAACACGCTCAACCCGACCAATGTGACAACGAAACACAACTTCAGGCGATCTCGATACATTCCAGTCTCCTCTATTCCATTACTTCTGTTCAATTTCCCCGCTCAGCTTTTTGGACAAATACGGCACATTTGTATCGTCAACTCGTGCTGTCCAGCCTTTCTCAGGAGGAGGTAATGGAACCTCAAGAGTGACGTAGAGAGAAAAAGCAGTTGGATTGCTCCCACAGGTTTTCGGCCCTTTGTCGCTGGATAAAGCTGTAGGGGCTGTTTTGCCGTTCTCCCCTTGACGGCGGCCGCTTGGCGCGAGAGATTGTTTGGTTATGAGTCCCAGACAGGCGTCCCCCAACGGACCGGATCCCGAGAGCGCAGAGCGCGATATCGTTCTGCTTTGTAATCCCCGCGCGGGCGGCCGGTGGAAGGAGCTCGCCTCCATCCTGGATTCGGCTGAGTCCCGCCACGTACGCTGGATCGTCACCGACTGCATCGAGGACATAGGTCCCGCCCTCGCCATGCTCAGTGAGCGAACCAAGCTGGTGTGCATCTATGGTGGCGACGGCACCATCCAGGCCATCCTGGATCAGATGTACGCCGACCGGATGGACGGGCCCAACCTGGCCTTCATCGGTGGGGGCACCATGAACGTCACGGCGCGATGGTGCGGCTTCTTCAACAAGCCCGCCCGCAACTTCCGAGACGTGGTGCGGTCCTACCGGTCCGGTGACCTGCTCACCAAGGATGTCCCGGTGATCACGGTGCGCCAGGGGGTGGAGCGTCGCCACTGCTTCACCTTCGGCTGCGGGCCCATGGTGCGGGTCTTGAACGAGTACGAGAACAGCGGCAAGGGCAAGACCGCGGCCCTGTCCATCGTTGGCAAGGCCCTGACCGCCATCTGGACCAACCAGCCGCCCAAGTTCCGGGAGGTCTTGCGGCCCATTGAGGCCGAGGTCTACCGCAACGGGGAGCGGCTCCCCTACGATCGGTGGACGGCGCTGTTTTGCAACTCCACCGGGCGGCTACACATAGGAGTGGAGCCCTTCGTCAAAATGCGTACCCGGGAGACCTTCTACCTGGGGGCCTACGCCGTGACCAAGCAGGAGATCGCCCTGTGGCTTCCGGCCCTCATGCGGGGGCTGCTACCCGTGGACCCCAAGTCGCTCATCAAGCCCGTGTCCGGTTGGAACGCCATCGCCATGTCCTATGTGGGACGGGGCTCCTTCCCGGTGGATCCGCGGTACATCAACGAGCTGGCCACGGAGGTGGAGATCCGTACCGAGGAGCGGATGTTCACGGTGGACGGTGAGGTGGTGCACGGCACGGGGGAGCCCATCCGGGTGCGGCTTGGACCCACTCTGCGACTGGCGGTGAGCCCCACGGTGGGCTTTGCCAAGCCCGTTCGGTTGGCCACGGGTGCCAAGGCCCCGACCGAAATCTAGTTCCTCACCCCGCAACGGGAGGCTACTTGCTGTAAGATAGGGTTTTGGGTGGTCTACTTTCCTCCCATAAGGACCCTGACTATGCAAAAAGACGCGCTTCGTTCCGTGGTGCTGCCGGTTCTGTTGGTGTTGCCGGTTCTGTTGGTGCTGGTGGCGACCGTGGGGATGCTCCCCGGCTGTGGCGATGACTCCGAGACCTGCACCGCGCCCTGGGCAGAGGGGGTCCCGGCGGGAGGCGCCTGTACCCTGGATACGGACTGCGCCGGTGCCGGCGACGCCCAGCCCCTCTGCGTGGCGGGGATCTGTGGCGTGATCGCGGTGGGCGGAGTCTGCGATGGAGACGGCTCGCGGACGGAGTGCCCATCGGGGTTCCGCTGCCGGGAGATGGTGGTGGAGACCGGGACCTACCCGGTGTGTTTGCCCACTTGCGACTGTTCGGTCTGCGACGGGCTCTGCGAAGACGAAATCTCCTGTTTGCCCGCACCGGAGATGAACTGCGATCCCCGGGGTTGCACCGTGTGGCGGGGACCGGCGCTGGTGTGCAAGACGCCCGAGCCGTTGGGGGAGGGACCGTACTATTCGAACATCACCGTTGCGGCGGGCATGGACGCCTCGGCGCTGGACGTGCTCGGCAACCGTGTGGCCATTGTGGACATCAACGCCGACGGTTACCCGGACGTGGTTTTGCACCGCATGAGCAACGCACGGGACGACCACACCCTCGACGCCACGGCCTGGTCCAAGCGGGTGCTGCTCAATACCGGTGATCCGGGTGGGACCGTGTTCCAGGAGTGGACCCTGGAATCGGGCTACACCCTCACCCGTGAAGACGACGTCACCGGCCGCGTGGCCCACTTCGCGGTGTTCGCCGACGTGAACAATGACGGCCATGTGGACCTGTTTTCCGGCACCCACCTCCAGGATGACGTGACCGAGGATGCCAGTGACCGGTCGGAGGTGATGCTGGGAAGCGGTGACGGGACCTTCACCCTCGCCGATCAGAGCGACACCACCGCTGCCGAGGGCACGCGGCGGGCGCCCACCTCCGCGGCCTTCCTGGACTACAACCTCGACGGCAATCTGGATCTCTTTGTAGGCTACGACTACGGCATCTACGGTGCTTTGTCGCTGGCGCAGCAGGATCGGCTCTTTCGGGGCGATGGCACCGGGCAATTCACCGATGTGACCGATGAGGCCGGGTTGACCACCGTGGCGGGCGCCTATCATACGGACCAGCACCACCGCCCCACCTGGGGCGTGACGGTCTGTGACATCGACTCCGACGGTGCCCCGGACATCATCACCAGCTCCTATGGGCGCCAGCCCAATATGCTCTGGAAGAACGTCAACGGTGCCTCCTTCGAGAACATCGCCGGGGGCGTAGGGGCGAGCATGGACGAGGAGCTGGACTACGGGGATAATGTTTTTTTTCGGTGTCACTGCCTAGACGTGCCGACGGATCCGGACTGCGCTGCGAACCCTGGGCCGGACCCCTGGGGATGTCCGGCCCAGGACTACTGGAACAGCGGGACGGACGACCAGATCTATCGGCTCGGCGGTAACACTTTCACCACCGTGTGCGGCGACATCGACAACGACGGCGACATGGATCTGTATAACGCCGAGATTCGGCATTCCTGGGCGGGTAGCTCGTCGGATCCCTCTCAGTTGCTGCTCCACGACGGCGCCGACGTGGCCTGGCGCTTCGAGCGGCCGGGCAATGCGAGCAAGGGGCTGGACCGGGAGTGGACGGCCCTGGACTGGAATGAGGGGGACATCACGGCCTCCTTCTTCGACTTCAACAACGACGGCCTGCTGGATATTTTCCTGGGCAGCTCTGACTACCCGGGCAACGCCGACTCCCTCTTCCAGCAGTATCCCACGCACAACTTCGCCGACATCTCCGAAGCCTCCGGCGTGAACCACTACTTCGGCAACAGCCACGGCGTATTAGACTTCGATCGTGACGGCGATCTCGACCTGATCATCGGCTCGTCCACCATGCGCTGCAGCGCCAGCGACAACCCGCCTTGCCCCTGGCGTCGACCCGAGGTGCATCTGTACAGAAACGAGGTGGGTCAGAGCTCGAACTGGATGGCCATCCGGCTGGTGGGCGCGGGGGCTGGCTTCTCTAACGTATCCGCCGTGGGCGCGCGGATCATCGTCACCGTCGGGGCCACGAGCCAGATCCGCGAGGTGCAGGGGGGCTACGGTCACTACGGCCTGCAGATGCCCTTCACCCAGTACTTTGGCCTCGGCTCCACCTGCGTGGCCGACGCCGTGGAGATCCACTGGCCCAATATTGATTTCGCCGTGACCCGCCTCCCGTGGGTCCCCGCCAACTACTACATCACCGTGTACGAGGTCGACGGCTCGGTGGTCTACGAGCCTGTGCCGTAGCCGGCTTTTTCCATTGTCGTCGGTGTCGTGGGGTAGGGAGGAAAAAGGGGAAAGGGGATGGAGGGACTATTTGTCCTTCTTTTCCTTCTCGGCCTTCTTGGCAGCCTTCAGCTTCTCTTTGAGCTTCTTGTCGGTTTCCTTGAAGATCTTGCCCCAGTCCTTGCGGTCCTTGTTCTTCTTCACAAACTTTTTGAACTTCTTGCCGCGCTTTTTGAGCAGCTTGCGAGTCGCCTTGATCTCGTCGACAGACTTCGAGATCTTCTCCAACCCGTTGATGGAGTTGCGGAGCACGCCGCGGGACGTCTTGGTGGCGGTCTCCTCCTGGGCCAAAATGGAGTCGACGAAGGCCACGACCTTGTCCCGGGGGAAGCCTTTTTTGAGACCGTGGAACATCAGCTCCACCACGAAGGCCATGCGGTAGTTGTTGGCGGTTTTGGAGCCGTCGCTGTCCCGGTATTTTTTGACCAGCGTGTGGAATTTGTCGAAGTTGTCTTTACCGAGCACCATCTTGAAGGCGTCCCGGCAGCCCCAGCCCATCTTGCTCTCCAGGAGCACCGGCGAGCACCAGGTGAAGATCTCATCGGTCATCTTGAGCTTGCCCGCGAGCTTGGCGATGCCCTGCCGGGCGTCGTCATGCTTCTCTACGGCGATCCATGCCTTGAGCACGGCGGGTGTGATCGGGCACTTGGCCTTCAGGCGATCCATGCAGGAGCGCAGACTGCTCAGGGCTGCTCGGCGTACGTTTATGTCCTTGTCCTTGTGGGCAGCCCACGCCAGGACCTTGCCGTCGAAGACGCCGCCGTTGAAGTGTGACAGGCCGCCGTCGTAGCCGATGATCCTCAGAGCCTGCTTGCGCTCTTCGTAGGACGTACCGTTTTTCACGTTGTACGCCACCGCGCGGGCCAGCAGAGCCCGGGGCTTTTTCACCTTCTTGTAAGAGAAGTCGTAGAAGATCCTCTCGAGGATCTGGAGTCCAGCGTACCGCACGAAGGTGTCCTTGTCGCGGAGCTGGGATACGGCCGCGAGCGCCACGGCCATGGCCGGTGTCCGCGTCTCGGGCTGCCCGTCGACGATGGCGCCCGTGAGCTTCTTGATCTCAGTCTCGAGCTTCTTCCAATCGGCGCATGAGCTGAAAGAGTTCAGGTACTTGTTGGCCTTCTTGCAGGCCGCGGCGATTGTGGGAATCTGCCCCTTGACCTTGGCGTAGTTCGGATCCTTGGTGGCGGGCAGCTTGGCCGCTGCGTCGAACACCGCCGTATCGAACAGCGACGGCTTGGCCGCCACCCGGGGACGGGGGCGGGCGGCGTCCATGCCACCCATGGGGCCTTTCATTGCGTCCGCGCCCATGTCAGCCGCCATATCGGCCGCCATGCCCTTGTCCTCGGTTTCGCCCTTGCCCTTCTTCTTGCAATTGGTTCCGGCGAGCGCTACCAGCGCAGCTACGGCCAACACGGCCAACGATGTACGAATTCTCATTTCCAGGTCTCTCCTTCTGCTGATTCAGCGGCCCGAGTATCTCGATCTGCCCTATCCAGGTCAAGGGTGGTTGTGCATTGCAGTCTCTTTTGGAGACGATTTGGGTAGTATTCGAGCGTACGGGTATGTAGTTTGGTGACAAGGAGAATACATCCATGCGGACCTTGCTCAGGTGAGGAGCCGCTCCATCTCGATGTCATAGTCGACCTGGGTACACAGCTCGAAGCCGCACTTTTGGTAGATGTGGATCGCCCGGGTATTCCGGGCGCTGACGACCAGCCAGAGTTTCTGGTAGCGAGCCTGCTGAGCCAGCTCGATGGCGACCTCGAGGATGGCCGAGCCGATGTTCCGATTTCGCCAGTCTTGATGGACCATGATCAGCAGCTCAGCCCGAACCCCGGGCTCCATGGTCAGGAGGCAGGCGTGTCCCACCAGGGGCTCAGCACCCTCTGCGTCCTTGTCGGCGGCGGTGGCGATGACATTGATGCGCTCCTTCGCCAAACCCTGTACCCAGGTGCGCCGCTGGTCGTCCTGGGCCGAGGGTACCCCCTGCACCGACTGCTTGGGCGCGAAGGTGTCGTACATGGCGCACAGTGAGGAGGTGTCTTGGGAGGTCGCCCGGCGCACGACGATCTCCTCGCCGTAGCGCGAGGTGAAGGAGCGCAAGCCCGCGCGGAGGTCGCCGTGGTTATCGGTGCGGCAGCCGGTGGGGGGGCTGGAATTCCGCAGCACGCCGTGGGGCCTTTTGGGGGGCGCGTCGGTCATGACGGGGCGACAACCTCCTGTAGGACCTCGACCAGGATATCGGGATCGATGGGCTTGGGCAGAAAGCGGGTTACGCCCAGGCTCAACCCCTGTTGTTGATCTGCCTCGGCGCTTTTGGCCGAGAGCATGACAATGGGGACCTGTGCGTAGTCATCCATGGCTCGCAGCGCAGCGCAGACCTCGAAGCCCGACTTGCCCGGCATGATGATGTCCAGCAAAAAGACGTCGAAGTGCTCCGCGGCCGCCTTGGCCAGTCCCTCGTCGCCGTTGTTCGCAGTCGCCACTTCGAATCCTTCTGTCTCCAGGAGGCTCTCCACCGACAGGAGGATCAGCTCATCGTCGTCAATCAGCAGTATTTTGTGACTCATCCGTTGTTTTCCTCGTCTGTGGCGGTGTCCACCTCCTCACCCTTCTTTGCGATGGGGATGTGGATGGTGAAGGTCGTGCCGTTCTGGGCGTCGGAGGTGAGGCCGATCTTTCCGTAGTGGTTCTCGATGATGCCGTAGCAGATGGGGAGCCCCAGGCCGGTGCCCAAACCTACTGGTTTGGTCGTGAAGAAGGGCTCGAAGATCTTGTCCTGGATGTCTGACGCAATGCCTGGTCCCGTGTCGTGGATTGTCACCACCACCGTCGACATGTTACCGTGCTCGCTCTTGAAGGAGCGAATCCGCAGGGTCTTTTTCCCTTCTATGCCATCCATGGCGTCCCGGGCGTTGGCGAACAGATCCAGGAACACCTGTTCCAACAGGTTTGCGTCTCCCAGGATGTCGGGCAGCTCCTCGGCCAGGTCCTTCTCGATGACGATTTGCAGGTTCAGTAGCTGCTGGTTGCTGATGAGCAGCGCGTTTCGCAGGGGCAGGTTGATGTTGACCCGCTTCTTCTCGATTTCGGTTTGCCGGGAGAACTCCCGGAGGTGATGGACGATCTTGGTGATCCGTAGGTTGCACTTTTGCAGCACGTGAACCTGGGATGTCAGCTTGTCGTCGTCTTTGCCCAGGTTCCGCTCGATGACCCGCAGCATGGTTGTAGAGGCCATTAGCGGGTTGTTGACCTCGTGTGCTACGCCCGCTACCAGGTCCCCCAGCGCCCGCAACTTGTGGGTCTGGGCCAGGTTGACCTGGGCCTTGGACAGCTCCTCCTCGAGCTCCTTGAGCTTGGTGGCGTCGGTGAAGATGCCCATGGTCCCCACCGACTCTCCCTGGGTGTCGTAGAGCATAGTCGCCGAGGTCATGATCGGAATCAGCCGATCCGCGGTGATGAGCTGCTGCTCGTAGTTCCGAATGGACCCTTCTCGCTGAATACGCGCCATGATGTCGCGCGCCTTTTCGAAGCCCCCGCGGTAGTACTCCCAGATCTTTCGGCCGATCATGGTGTCCCGGCTCTGGCCCAGCAGCTCCTCCATGCCCCTGTTGGCGAAGGTGATGGTGCCCGACAGGTCCGCGGTTACGATGCAGTCCACGCCGTTCTCCACCAGGTTCCGGTACTGCTCCCGGGAGTCGTTGAGCTCCCGCGTCCGCGATCGTACGGTCTGTTCCAGCTCCCCCTTCTTTTGATTGATCTGGCGGGCCATGGTCGCGAAGGCTCGGCCCAGCACGCCGACCTCATCCTTCCCGTCACCGACCGCCATGAGCTCGTCGTGATCCCCCTCGGCGAACCGCCTCACTCCCTTACACAGCGCTACTACGGGCTTGGCTAGGAGTTGGCTCATGAACCAGGTGAGCAGCACCATCAGCACCAGGCTGGCGCCCAGGAAGGTCATGGCGGACCGTGTGGCCGGGGCGACCGGAGCATAGATTTCGTCTTCGTAGGCCCCGACGGCCACGATCCAGTCCCAGTTCCTGAAGTACATGTACTTCACGATCTTCAGTCGCGCGGCGGTCTCCCCCTCCTCGACGTTGCGCCAGGCGTAGCGAATCGTTCCCAGGTGGCCGGGCTGTAGACGTACTGCCTTATGGCAGATCTCCTGGATAAACCTCCGTCCGGCGGAGTCTTGGCTGGCGTAGATGTTTTGGCCGACCTTGGTCGGGTGTACGATCAGGATGCCGGCCGAGTTCATGATGTAGGGGTAGCCGGTCTTGCCAAAACGGGTCTGTCGGAAGACCTTCGCGAGGTAGTCGATGTCCTGGGAGCTGGGCTTTTTGGGGCCGCCTGTCGTGGCCGTCCCGTGTGAGCGCTGCTTCAGCCCGGTGATCCGATAGAGCTGCCGGACATTGTTGGATAGCTCAGTCTCCGCGGATTCACGCAGGCTGCCCTGCATGGAGCGGATCGTCAGCACCTCGCCCACCACCAGGGGCCCCATGACCGTTACGAGCCCCAGGGCCAGCTTGGTCCGGACCTTGAGATCCCGGAAGCGGATCATGGCGCCTGGGCTCCGAGCACCCCAAAGACGTGGTCGTGGATGTGGCGCACGGCCGCGTCGGCCGCCTCCTGAGCCAGCACCTTCGCCTCTCCCCGGGTTGCGATCTGCGGGTCTCGGAGGCCGCCGAACTCGCTGCCGTACATTCGGCCACCCACCAGGCCGGCGAAATCGTCCTCGGGCTCGAGCTCGCACATGGCGGCGAAGGCCAGGGTCCAGCTGTTGGCCGTCCGGAACACGTCGTAGCCGCCTCCCCCCACGGCCACCAGTCGGGGCGCGATCTCGCAGAGGCGCTTGATCACCGCCTCATAGCCGTTGCTGGTCAGACGGAGATTTGTCAGGGGATCGGAGATCAAGGTGTCGGCGCCGATCTCGGCGATTACGATGTCGGGTTTGTAGGCCTCGATCAGTGGCGGGACCACCTGCTCAAAGGCACGGACATAGATCTCATCGTCCGTGTTCGGAGCCAGGGGGACGTTGACCGTGTAACCGAGACCGTCTTTGACGCCGATCTCGGTGGACCTGCCCGTCTCCGGATAGAATCCGTCGGAGAGCTGATGCAAGGAGACCGTCAGCACCCGATCGTCGTCATAGAAGCGGTCCTGTACGCCGTTACAGTGGTGCGCATCGATGTCGACGAAGGCCACACGATGGCCGCCCTCGATGAGCTTGGCGATGGCGATGCCCACGT
This sequence comes from Deltaproteobacteria bacterium, assembly GCA_029938605.1. Classification (GTDB taxonomy): domain Bacteria; phylum Myxococcota_A; class Polyangia; order HGW-17; family JAJRWW01; genus JAJRWW01. Next base: position 12,214 of record JAOZUO010000103.1, read on the forward strand.
CGTTCATGTAGCAGAAGCCCTCGGCGTGGCTCACACCGGCGTGATGGAAGCCCCCCACCAGGTTGAACGCCCGCTGGGCCGAGCCGTTCATCACGAGATCAACGCCCAGGAGCGTGGCGCCTACGGCGAGCTCGTTGAAGGCGTACAGCCCCTTGAGGACAGGGCAGTCCGGGCTGCCGATTCCGGCCGCCAGCAGAGCGAGATCGTGGTCCCCCTCGCCGGCCCGCTTCAGCAGATCCAGATACTGAGGATTATGAAACAGCTCCAGATCCCCACGCGCGGCGGGAGCCGGTTCCGGTCGGATCACTCCCACCGAATAGAGGAGTCCGTGGCGATTACACAGCTCCATGGTGTTTCTGGCGCGAAGGGGTTTGAAGGGATGATCATCCCCATACTCGAATTTTGCCAATGTATCCGAGAAGATGAATGCCGCCTCAGCCATAGGTTTTTCCTTGCATGAACTGTAGGGCCCGTGCTCCGGGGGCCGCGGACCTGTTTTTGTAGAACTGAACGGATTTGTCGAACGCGTAAAGCTTTTTTTGCAAGCAGGTAGGTGGCTCTAAACCGACAAATTTCATCATTTCTGAATTTATTCACAGACTAAGAACCGTTCCATTAAAACTATTATATTACAATAATATGGGGTTTGTTGGTCTATTCAATCCCTTGAAACGGAAGTTAGTTAATCGTCATTAGGTAGTCTGAACACATGGAGATTATACGATAAACGCGGCAAGTTTTCACTTGATTCCGGGATACGGTTTTCACTTGACTCCTCGCGTCATGATGATTACGTAGGGAGTGAAATATTGTAGCCGTCTTCGCCGGCAGAAAGAAGGCATCATGGAAAACAAGAATCTTGGGTGGCGGGTAGCTCTCGCCGGAGTTGGCGTCAACCTGGCGCTGGGCGTTCTGTACACCTGGAGCGTTATCGCGGGCGGCATCCCGAAGTCCTGGGAGTGGAGCGCTGCGGACCGCTCACTGCCCTACTCGGTGGCGTGCTTCGTGTTCGCTCTTTCGATGATTCCCGCGGGGAGGTTGCAGGATCGTTTCGGACCCCGCTGGGTGATTATGGCGGGCGGCTTTCTGATGGGCGCCGGGCTCATCGTCTCCTCCCTGGCGGGCTCGTCACTGCTGGGCTTTGTTATTGGATTCGGTGGCTTAACCGGCATCGGCATTGGCTTCGGATACGCCTCGGCGACGCCGGCGGCCGTCAAGTGGTTCCCCTCGGCCAAGACCGGCATGATCGCCGGCATCGTGGTGGCCGGATTCGGCCTGGCGTCGGTGTACATCGCCCCCCTCGCCACCACCATGCTCAAGAGCTTGGGCCTGTCGGCAACCCTGATGTATCTGGGCATCGCCTTCATGGTAGTGGTGATGCTGCTGTCGTTGCTGGTTCGCAACCCTCCCGAAGGCTATCAGGCTGAACAGATCGCGGACGCCGGGTCGGACAATGCCGCGCCGGTGGTGGCCAAGGCGGAGCGGAATGTTCATTGGAAGGACATGATCAAGACCCCCCAGTTCTGGATTCTGTGGCTCATGTACGCCTTCGGCTCAGCCACGGGGCTTATGCTCATTGGTATCGCCAAGCCCTTGGGTTCCATGGCTCTGGGAGAGGCCGCCTTCTGGGTCGTGGTCATGCTGGCCATTGGCAACGCCGGCGGTCGGGTGCTCGCCGGCATGGTGTCGGACAAGATCGGACGGCAATGGACCATGTTCGGAGCCTATGTCATCCAGGCCGTTATGGTGTTCAGCCTGCTGTTCGTGCAGCAGAGCGCGGTGATGCTGCTGCTCATCGTCACCATCGCCGGGGCCAACTACGGCGCCAATCTGGCGATCTTCCCGTCGGCCACCAAGGACTACTTCGGGATCAAGAACTTTGGCCTGAACTATGGCATCATGTTCACTGCCTGGGGCGTGGGCGGCCTGGTCCTGCCGCGCATCAATGGATTGGTCATCGATGCCACTGGGAACTCTAAAATCACGTTTATTCTTGCCGGGTCTCTTATGATTATCGCTGCAATGCTTACCTTTGTCAGTCGTATATTGGCGAGTCATGATGAAGAGGTAGCCGCAGGTGGACACGACAAAACGAAGAATGCTGACATCAAAATTCAGCCAGCCAGCTGAGATGTTCGAGAAGCGAAGGAGATTGTTATGAGCGAATTCAAGTTTCACGCATCAGACAGTGGCCGCGAAAATGCGTGGGTAAAGACAGAGGACGAGTACAACGAGATGTACAAGCGTTCTATCGAGGACCCCGAAGGTTTCTGGGCCGAGATTGCCGAGACCTACGAGTGGTACGAGAAGTGGGACACCGTCCGCGATTACAACTACGATGTCCGCAAGGGCGACGTTCGTATTGAGTGGTTCCGTGGCGCCAAGACGAACATCACGGTCAACTGCCTGGACCGGCACCTCGAGACCCGGGGCGATCAGGCAGCGCTCATCTGGGAGGGGAACCAACCCGGTGAGGACAAGACCATCACCTATAAGGAGCTCCACGAAGAGGTCAGCCGCTTCGGTAACGTGCTCCGTGAACACGGCGTGAAGAAGGGCGACCGAGTCTCCATCTACATGCCCATGGTGCCCGAGCTGTCCATCGCCATGCTCGCCTGTGCCCGCATCGGCGCCATCCACAGCATCGTCTTCGGCGGCTTCTCCGCCGAGGCACTGTCTGATCGCATCGTGGACTCCAAGTGCAAGGTGCTGATCACCACCGACGGCGTGTATCGCGGCAAGAAGGCCATTCCCCTCAAGGGCAACGCCGATCGCGCCATGGACACCTGCAAAAACACCCACGGTCACACGGTGGACCACTGCTTTGTGGTCAAGCGCACCGGGCAGGACGTGCCCATGGCCGAGGGGCGGGACCACTGGTGGCACGAGGTCATGGCTCCAGCGTCCACCGAGTGCAAGCCCGAGGTGATGGACGCTGAGGACCCCCTGTTCATCCTGTACACGTCGGGATCCACCGGGAAGCCCAAGGGTGTGCAGCACACCGTCGGCGGCTACATGGTCTACACCGGTACCACCTTCAAGCACGTCTTCGACTACCATGACGGGGACATCTGGTGGTGCACGGCCGACATCGGCTGGGTCACCGGACATAGCTACATTGTCTACGGTCCGCTGTCCCAGGGGGCCACGTCCGTCATGTTCGAGGGCGTGCCCACCTATCCCGACCCGGGTCGCTTCTGGGAGGTGGTGGACAAGTGGAAGGTCACGCAGTTCTACACCGCCCCCACAGCCATCCGGGCCCTCATGAAGGAGGGCGAGTCCTGGGTCGAGAAGTACGACCTGTCCTCCCTGAAGGTGCTGGGCTCGGTGGGTGAGCCCATTAACCCCGAGGCGTGGCAGTGGTACTTCAAGTACGTGGGGCACTCGAAGGTGCCCATCGTGGACACCTGGTGGCAGACGGAGACCGGCGGTATCCTCATTACCCCGCTTCCCTTTGCCATCGACCAGAAGCCCGGCAGCGCTACGCGCCCCTTCTTCGGCGTGGTTCCGGCCGTGATCGACGACCAGGGCAAGGAGCTTGACGGCGCCGTCAGCGGACTGCTCGTCTTGAAGCAGCCCTGGCCCGGCCAGATGCGCACCTTGTATGGCGATCATAAGCGGTTCGAGGAGACCTACTTCCAGATGTATCCCGGGTACTACTTCTCGGGTGACGGCTGCCGCCGGGACGAGGACGGCTACTACTGGATCACCGGTCGTGTGGACGACGTGATCAACGTCTCGGGACACCGCATGGGCACCGCCGAGGTGGAGAGCGCTCTGGTCTCCCACGAGGCCGTGGCCGAGGCCGCCGTGGTTGGGTTCCCGCATGACATCAAGGGACAGGGAATCTACGCCTACGTCACCCTGCTCACCGGCGTCGAGTCCACCGATGCGCTAAAGAAGGAGCTTGTCGCCCATGTGCGCAAGGAGATCGGGCCCATCGCCACTCCTGACAAGCTGCACTTCACGCCCAACCTGCCCAAAACGCGGTCGGGCAAGATCATGCGGCGCATCCTACGTAAGATCGCGGCCAAGGAGTTCGATACCCTGGGGGACATCTCCACCCTGGCCGAGCCCGCGGTGGTGGATACGCTGATCGAGAGCCGCAAGACCATGGACTAACCGAATCCGTAGAGGACTGGCCCTCCGGGGGCCGGTTCTCTTCGGGCCGGTTTTCTTCGGGCCGCACCCCATCGCGGGGCGATGGCTTTGAGGCGGTTCCCCAAACGGGGCAGGGCGCGTTGCGCGTCCAGCCAGGGCGCGTAGCGCGCCCGGATACTGACCAGACAAAATGGAGCGAAGGTATGAGGTCTACAACAACCAAACGCGCACCGGTGGCCACCTGCCTGATTCTGGGCGCGATGCTGCTGAGTACTCCCGCGTCCGCCGGCGGGTTCACCATCGGAGACGAAGACAAGAATCTGCGCGTCGCCATGCTAATGCAGGGGTGGGGCGCGTTCACTCCCGAAGGGGCCCCGGACGGCGAGAGCCTGGGCACGGAGTTCTACCTGCGCCGCATGCGGCTGCTGTTTTTCGGGCGCATCACCAAGTGGGTGCACTTCTTCGTGGAGACCGACAGCCCGAACTTCGGCAAGGACGGCAACACCGACGTGAACATGTTCATTCAGGACGCCTGGATGGAGTTCAGCATTCACGAAGCTCTCCAGATCAATGTGGGGATGCTGCTCACGCCCTTCTCACACCACGGAATGCAGGGGGCGGTGTCTCTGCTGTCTTTGGACTACCATAGTGCCTTGATCAAGTACCCCCGAGGGAGCCACAAGGTCTGGCGTGACTGGGGGATCATGGTGCGAGGCCTGTTTCTCAAGCGCCATCTCGGGTACCGGGTTTCGGTGCAGAACGGAGTTCACGGCTCCACCGCCGATCCTCGAAACCCCCAGGACTGGCCCCGGCTGACCGCTCGGCTCACGTTCAACGTGTTCGAGTCCGAGAGCGGTCCGGGCACCGGTGGGTTCTTCTGGGACGGGCTCTACCTGAAAAAGACCAAACGCGGGATGATCTCACCCCGGAAGATCCTGTCCTTCGGGGTGTCGGTGGACTGGCAACGGGGCTTGAACGTCACCCGCAACAACGGTGAGGTGGACCCGGGTCTGGACACCTTCGTGGACGCTCGTACGGACTATTTCGCCCTGGCAGCGGACGCGTTTCTGGATCTCCCGTTGACCAGCAGCCGCAAGCTCGCCCTCAACGGGCAGATGAACTTTTACTACTACGACCACGGTGATCGACGAGCGCTGGCCGACGGAAGCTCCCGTTCCTTCTATGGCCTCGGCGCGGGCGGTGGCGAGTACTCGGGCTACGGCTTCTCCAGCGAGCTCGGCCTCCGCTACGACCAGTGGGCGGGCCTGGTGAGCGTGGATTGGTTCAATGCCACCCAGGCGGACGGGCAGCAGGGGGATCACCTGGCCATCTACGGTGGCTTCAACTGGTGGTGGCGCGGCCACGCCACGAACTTCAAGCTTCAGGCGGGCGCCACCCGCATCGCCGGCGGGGACTTCCAACCCATCGTAATCCTCCAAGCCCAGCTTCTACTGTAGGTCTTGGTGTAGCTCCGGCTGTAGCGGCCCTGCAGGCGCAGACCAAGCAGATCGGGCACATTCGATGCCTCGAAAAAGAGATCCGCCCTGTGCTTGGGCCCTCAAAGCGGTCACAACCACAGGACTTCGTTTTCAAGTGAGGTGATTGTGTCCGGGTTATTGGGCGTAACGGCCAATACCTGGGGACTTGGCGGGTCCAAGTATGGCCATGGTTGCCGTTTGGGCCTTCAAAGCGGCCACAACTCGTGTACTTGGTTTTCAAGTAGGGTGATTGTGGCCGGGTTGTTGGCTGCAACGGCCAATACCTGGGGACTGGGCAGGCGTGAACGCACACACCCCTGGCTGGCGCGGACCCCTGCCTTGGTCGCGAACGCTCGGGCAGCTCTCATCTTCTTTCTGATTGAAAGAAAACCCGGCGCTGCCCATACGTGGGCGGTTTCACCCAGCGTTCGCGCCTGCGTCCCACACTCGACGCCAGGACCTCGTCAGTCACCCGGGCCATGTGCCATGTGCCATGTGCCATGTGAATGAAGGATGAGTGAGCTCGCACCACGATTCGCCTCCCGGAGGCACCGCGGAGCCCAAGTATCTGAAATCCCGTCAAACCACGGATTAGACACGGTCCACCCCACGGGATCAGCACCCTGATTTCCAAACAGGCGGATCCGTGGTATGCTCCCTGCTAGACGGGCACAAAGGTTTGATATCATGACGGTTAGCACGACGGGGCTCCCGGTGTTTCGTAGCCTGAAGACGGTTGCGTCCACCGGATTGATGGTGTTTTTTCTGCTGTCGGTGGGCGGTCTGAGCGGTCTGGGCGGGTGTGCGAAGGGGGTACCCGACGAGGACCCCTGTGGTAACGGTTTGCTGGACAACGGCGAGGAGTGCGAGGGGACCAACTACGGTGGCGCTACCTGCGAGAGCCTTGGGCGCGGCTCCGGTACGATATCTTGCGACGAAGAGTGTCACCTGGTGGTGGATCAGTGCGAGGGCGGCACCTGCGGCAATGACATGATGGATCCCGGCGAGGCCTGCGACGGCTCCAACCTGGGGGGGCGGACCTGCCTGACCGAGAGCTTCACCGGCGGCGATCTGCGCTGCGGCGCCGACTGCGAGCTCGACACCAGCGGGTGCAACAACGACGCCTGCGGCAATGGCAACATGAATCCCGGCGAGATGTGTGACGACGGCAACCTGGTGGACGGAGACGGCTGTGACGCGCTGTGTGCCATCGAGGAAGGCTGGCAGTGCTCCGAGGCGCCCTCGGTGTGTGTCCAGCTCTGTGGCGACGGGACCCTGGATCCCACCGAGGACTGCGACGGAGGGGACCTCGACGGCGCCTCGTGTGAGACCCTCGGCTACGACTCGGGCCCACTCGCTTGCAGCGCGACCTGCTACTACGAAACGACCCTGTGCGTGGGCGAGCCGCCCTGTGGAAACAGCGTGGTGGAGGGCACCGAGGAGTGCGACAGCGCGAACCTCAACGGGGCGACCTGCACGAGCCTGGGGTGGGACTCCGGGATCCTGAGCTGCGCCGCGGACTGTACGCATAACACCTCCCTGTGCGCCTACCAGACCTGCGGCAACAGCGCCATCGACACGGGGGAGGACTGCGACGGTGCCCTACTCGGCAGCGCCACCTGCGTGAGCGAGGGCTTCCCGGGGGGCGGAACCCTGGGCTGCACGGCGGGCTGCTCCTACGACACGTCGTCCTGTGTGTTGGTGACCTGCGGCAACAGCGCCATCGACAGCGGCGAGGACTGCGACGGAACCAACTACGGCACCGCCACCTGCCAGAACCTGGGCTACGACGGTGGGTCCCTGGCCTGCAACACCGACTGCACTTTCAACGAGGCCGGCTGCACCTCCACCGGCGTCTGCGGAAACTCCACCGTGGAGGCCGGCGAAGAGTGCGACGACGGCAACACCTCCGGCAACGACGGTTGCGACGCCTCCTGCCACTGGGAGAACGAATGCAACGCCGACACGACAATTTTGTGTAATTCGTCGGCTTCCGGCGGTTTCAATCTGCTATTTCCGGGCAGTGACCACATCAATTACATGACCTCCTGCTCCACCAATGCGGCCACGGGCGCAGAGGACATCTACGCTTTCGTCCCCACCGGCACGGGGCTCGCTACCGTCAACCTGACCGTGGATCAGGACGGATGGCTTCCGGATAACATGGACGTCTACATTCTGGAGGGCGGTTGCAATCAGAACCTCTGCATCGGCTACGGCGACGAATTAGGCCACGACTCGGTCGGCTTCCAGGTCGCCGCCGGCCAGACCTACTACGTCGTGGTGGAGCTCGACGGATTCGGCTTCCCTCCCGATGGCGGTTACTCGGTCACGCTCAACTGTCCGTAGTGCCTGATGGCTATTCCGTGAGGTGGCGGTTATGCGAGGTGAGAGCGAGTACAAGAGCAAGGTGGACTGGTGGATCGGGGCGGTGCTGCTGCTCGTGCTGGGCATGGGGATCGTTTCGCTGCCCGTGGGGATCTGGTACCTCACGATGGATCGTGTGGGCGAGGGGTGGACGTTTCTGAGCATGGCGTCGCTGATGTTGGGGGTGTTTGGGCTCCTGATTTGGCCGGTGCGCTATACCCTCACAGCCGACACTTTGATCATCCGCTACGGCGTGGTTCGATCGCGGTTGAAGCTCGAGACCATCACCGGCGTGGAACCCTCTCACAACCCGCTCTCCGCCCCGGCCCTGTCCCTGGACCGGCTCAAGATCACCCACACCGGCAAGATGGGTCTGGGACTCATCTCGCCGGTCGACCAGGGACGCTTCATGCAAGACCTGGCAGACCGCTGCGATCACCTCATCTACGCCGACGGCAAGGTGCGCGCCACGGACAAATAGACGCGATCCCGGCATCGCGGGCTAGGGGCTGCGCTTACGTTCATGACACGACAAGGCGGACAGTGGGATGGGAGGGGGAGAAGAGAAGAGCGGTGTCGGCGTCGCCTCGCCTCGCCTCGCCTCGCCTGGTGAGGAGAGCAGCGTTAGAAGAAATCTGGAGCATATGCCGGTGAGATTTTGCCGTTCTCCGAAGTTGTCGAAGCTGTGTATCAGGCGGCCCTGGTTTTTGTAGCCTTTGATTCGACGCACTTTCCAGTGTCGACATGCGACATGGCCGTTGTGACGAATTGGCCAAAAAACAGTCCTGCCTTCCGATAGGGTCGTAGTAAGACGCGTTACAATCTGTGGTTGCGCGGGCCTTTGCTGGGCAGGTGGTCGGTCAATTGCTGTCGTGCGGTCCCCACGGTGCGTGCCTTCGCTGCACGCTGACGCGGTCAGCCAGAGAACCACTATTGATAAAACATGGAGGGCGTTTCCATGAAATCGGCGCCTATGGGACTTGGACAAGACTTCGGCGTATAGACTGCATCGTCTTTGGCTTGTACATGAGATAGCCACAGGATTCACCCTACCACTCCGTTTTGCTCTACCGAACTTATCTTAGAACAACGTCTTCCTGCCTGAAGTCTCTCCCCAAGAAATTAATTTCTGCGGTTTATCGCAACCCTATTGGGCGGTGGCCGATAACCTGGGGTGATCGCTGTAATGCGAGATGGAGGAGCGACGCTATGACTCCCTTGGGACATCACATTCGGATTCGGCTGGAGGACGGCCGTGTCATCGTACACTCGGACGAGGAGCGGCGGGTGGTCGCCCGGGTTGTGTTGAAGCAGGGGCGTGGGGACGGGGTGCTCGCCTTCAGTCTGCCCGATACGCATCTACATCTTGAGGCGCTTTGTTCCGATCGGGCGGCGAGTAGGCTTTGCCAGCGTATTGCCACCAGCCTCAAGCAGCGTTTGAACCTGTCGATGTCCTTTGTGACCTATCCCCACGAGGCCATTGGCGATCAACGGTACTTGTTCAACACATTTCGCTACCTCTTAACCCAGCATAAGCGCCATGATGTGGAGCTGCGATCGTTCCTGGAAGCCACTAACATACCTGACCTGCTGGGGTTGCGGCCCATGGGAAGGTATACGCGGGGCAATGTCCAGCGGGCCTTACCGCGTGTGCACGCGGCCACGGTTCTGGACTGGTTGGGACTGAGCGGACTTCGGCCTGCGGGCGGTCCCCTGAACGCCGTGGTGGACGCGACTTTGTCCGCCTCAGCGCTCAGTAGCCTTACCGGCAGATCCCGTTCGGTGGTCGACGCTCGTCGGTGCCTGCTCGAAGTGGTTGGGCATCGACTCAATGGATCGGAGCTGGCGAGCCTTCTGGGCGTGGCCGAACGGACTTTGTATGATCTCAAGCACCGTCCAGCGGATCCCGAGTTGGTACGCGCAATTCGTCTTCAGCTGGGTCTTCGTCGAATCTGGACGGAAGATCGGACGCTCGCGGTCACCCGACTGCGGTAACCCGTAGACCTTCGCGAAAGGTAGTGCGGTTACCGCAGTCGAATGGGCACCAAACTGCGGTAACACCCCAACCTTGTGCGAAAGGTACCCGCGTTGTCGCAGTTTCCGAGGGAATTGACTGCGGTAACCCGTGGACCTTCGCGAAAGGTAGTGCGGTTACCGCAGTGTCCGGAGGGAGGAGGAGGAAAGCGGGAAGGGGGGATGGGCGATGGGGTCCTTAGTACACGGGGCGGAGGCCGAAGAGGGTGGTTTTGTTGTAGGTGATATGGCGGAGGAGCTTCATGAGGAGGTGGTAGGGGCGGGAGTCTACGGCGGCGATGGTTTGGCGGTCCTGGTGGTCGAGGTGGGTCAGGATGTCGGTGAAGGCGGCAGCTACTTTGGGGAGGCGGGCCTTGTCTACCCAGTGGAGGGCGTCGTCGTCGGTGAGGAGGTAGACGGGGTTGGAGATGTGGTTGACCACGGGGACGCCGGCCTCCCACCAGTCGCCGCCGTCGGTGGGGGGGTAGGGGCCCAGGGGGCCTTCCGCCGGGAGCAGGACCGTGCGGCGGACGTCGTGGCGGCGGACGGCGTCGAGCACAGCGTCGGCCACGGCGCGGTTCAGGGGGACGAAGATACCCGTGGCTTCGGGCTGCCCTGTGGGTACCAGAGCCCCGGATGCGTCCTCCATGGCCTCGTGGGCGATGTGCTCGATGGAGATCTCTACCGCGGTTCGGCGTACTACGTCGGGGTGCTCGCGAATGAAGGTGCGGGTGCCGATGGAGCCGTAGAAGTGACCGGCGGTGAAAAGGACGATGAGCCTTCGCCGCAGGGGCTGGTGAGCGGCGAAGTGGCGGGCCATTGCGAGGACCACCGCCACACCCGAGCCGTCCTCCACGGGCGATTCGAAGGGGGAGTCGTGGTGGCAGGACAGCACCATGACCTCGTCGGTGGAGCCGTCCCCGGGTACCTCACCCACGATGTTGTGGGTCAGACCGGGTTTCCGGTTGCCGGTGATGTTCAGATGCGCCCGCCCCGTGCCGCTCTGGGCGAGGGATTTCAGCCGCGCGCCGTCCAGCTTGGACACCCAGAAGCCGGGTAGGGGCTTGTCCAGGATGTCGCGCTCCTTGAAGCCGTAGGGAGCGTACATGCGGCACGCGGCCCCGGGTTGGTCCCGCAGAATTCCGACAAAGCCCACAGCCCCGCGTCGGGCGGCCAGGTGGTACAGGTGCCATCCCAGTCGCACCCAGGTGGCTGGGTGGTTCACGAGCCGGATTGTGTCCTCCGGATCGTATCGCCCCAGCCCGATGCGCAGCAGCAGGTTGAGATCCAGGTCCGGGAAGCCGATATCGGTCACCACCACCCGGCCCGCCCAGTCGTCGGTGTGGCGCAGCGCCTTGGGGTCCGCCCACACCAGCGGCGCCTCGATCCCGCCCGACGGCGTGTGCATTACGTAGGGGATCGGAAAGGCCTCCACGGGCTCAAGGACGTGGTTGCGGCCCACTTCGAGCCCGTGGTCGTCGGAGGACCAGTGCATGATTGGAATGGGCTCGGCCCGCACCTTCTCCAGCCCGACCTCGCGGAGCTTCGACTCCAGATACGCCTCGTTGGCGAGCCCCGCCGGGCTGCCCGGTCGCCGTGGTCCCATGCGTGCCTGATCCTCCACCCATGCATAGATTTCGTCAGCGTCATATCCATGAAGCAGAGCCATGTTTCGCCTCCCGCGCGGTCGCGCTCGTTTGAGACAAGCATAGGAAATGGCGTTCCCTGGCGCAATAGACTCAGGTCCCGTTCACGTGGGGGCGTGCCAAGGACAGGGAGGTTCTGCTACAATGTGGGTCATCAATGGAGGTGACTAATGAACCGGACTAGACTTGGATCAGCGAAGGTGGCGGCGTTGGCGGCGGTAGTGGCGTTGGCGGTGGCGTTGGCGGCGGTGGCGGTGGCGGTGGCGGGGTGCGGTGGGCGGAACATATGGTCTGTGAATGATGCGGGAGTCAACAGCAACGTCAACACGAACAACACAAACACCAACACGAACACCAACACGAATACAGGAGCGGATGCGGGGGTCGTCGAGTGCATTGATGAGCAGTGCGTCATCGGCATCCGCACGGACAACTGTTGCGAGGCGGCCTTTGCCACCACCCTCAACGCGATCGTACAGGATCCCTGCCTCGACGTCTGGCCCTCGTTATGGGAGCAAACCCCCCAGGCCTGTCTGGACGCCTGGGATCCCGAGTGCGCCTACATCGACTGCATGCCCGGGCCGCCCCGGTGGCGTATCGCGGAATGCACGTCGCTATACGGTGTGTGTGAAATGGTGTCCGAGTGCGCCGTCCCCAGCGACTGCGTCCTTGGCGTCGACCACCGCAAGTGCTGTCCCTGTCCCGAAGGGTTGCCGTCCGAGCTCGTGGAGCGAGACCCCTGTATCACCCCCTTCCCCGACAACGGCACCACCGTGCCGGTGGAGTGCTTCCCCTCCATGTGTCCGGAGATGCCCTGCTCCGAGTGCACGAACAACCCGCCCCAGTGTCTTGAGGGCGGGGTCTGCTGGAACGACAACCCCGGCTGGTGAGCACGCGGCTGGTGAGCACTTTCGAGCCTCAGACAGTAGAGAGAGTAGACATGCGACGTACCAGATTGATCACCTTGGCGGCCGTGGGGTTCTTGGGACTGGCCGCGGCCTGCGACGGCGGGGGCAGCTCCGGCACCGATTGTGGAAACGACATCTGTGAGGACGGAGAAGACTCTGACTCCTGTCCGGCGGACTGTCCCATCTGCGACAACAACGGCTACTGCAATGTGGAGGGCGGCGAGAACGCTCTGAACTGCCCGGGGGACTGCCCTCTGTGCGTCGAGGACTCTTTTTGCAACGTGGAGGGCGGCGAGAACGGCTTGAACTGCCCGGCAGACTGCGCGGTGTGTTATGTGGACGGTACCTGTGACGCCGCCGCCGGGGAGACCTTGGCGAACTGCCCCTCGGACTGCCTGGCCTGCAACGAAGATGGCGTCTGTGACACCGCCGCCGGGGAGACGCCCCAGAACTGCCTGGCGGACTGTCCCGTGTGCGTTGTCGATGGCACTTGTGACACCGCCGCGGGGGAGACCCGGGAGAACTGCCCGGTGGACTGTCCTTTGTGCAATGACGATGGCGTCTGCGAAACCGACGAGGGCGAGAACAGCACGAACTGCCTGGCTGATTGCGAGGGCTTCGTGGACGTCTGTGAGCTGGCGGCCATGCAGGCGGGCCGCGCGCCCCATGACTATATCGTCAACGATCTCCATGTCCCCATCAGCTCCGCCGAGGCGGGCACCATCGGGGTGGATCTGGACGGCGATGGCACCATCGACAACAAGCTCGGGGCCATCGTCGCGCTGCTAATTTCCAACGGCTCCGGGGATCCCAACCCCTTGCTCAACGCTGACATCGACCAGGGTGCTCTGGTGATCCCGATTCGGCTCTACGTGGACGCCTGGACCGGGGACGGGACCACCATGATGTTGTCGTACGAGGGCGAGCCAACGACGACTCCCCCGGCCTTCGACGGCTCGGACGTTTTGGACGTGGTGGCAGGCTCACCCACGGACATGTTCCTGTGCGGTCCCTATTCCAGCGGCGTCGCGGACGTGGGGCCGGGGCAGTTGCTGGTTCCCTTGCCCCTTTTATCCGAGACGGTCTTCGTTCCGCTCCAAGAGGCCAGGGTCATCGGCGCCATTGGGCAGACGACCTGGACCGATGTGATGCTGGGGGGCGGCGTCACCGAGACGGACGTGGACCAGGTGGTGTTGCCGGCCCTGCTCACGTACTACAATGACGTCATCGCTGACGATCCCACGGGCGCCAACGCTGTCACGCTGATGGATATGTTCGACGGCAACTGCGTGGATCTCGGCGGTTCCTGTACGGGCGTCGTGGCCGGCGCGGGGGACTGCGTTGAGAATCTGCCGACGGATGTGGACCCGCTCACCATCACTGAGCTGCGCTGCAACGCCTTGCTCCACTCGGCGCTGTCTCCGGATGTGGACAGCGATGGAGACGGCGAAGACGACCTGCTCAG
>JAOZUO010000103.1:26291-29602 GCA_029938605.1 Deltaproteobacteria bacterium
CGGCGCTGTCTCCGGATGTGGACAGCGATGGAGACGGCGAAGACGACCTGCTCAGTGTGGGCTTCCGCCTTCAGGCCGTGAGCGCGACCATCAACACCCCGTAGCCCGAAAATATTGGCTCAGGGGCTCATCTCCGCTTGGTTCGCGGGGACCACCTGATCGATGGTCGTCACCGAGCAGTTCCAACCGTTCCACGTGACCGAGGCCACCTTCCAGAAGTCGTTGTCCCAGGAGCCGCCCCCGGAGGCGTAGAGCATCTTGGGTCCCGTCTCGTAGACGGGGTTGATGCTGACGGTGCCGCAGTAGATCTTCACGTACACCGCCGCCGGACCCGGGTTGCCTTCGGAGAAGTAGTGTACGCCCACCTTGTACTGGTGTCCGACCACGGGCTCGTCGATGTTGATGTTCTCCGGGCCGTAGCCGTTCGTGTCATCCAGGTCCAGCCGTGGGTTGTCCACAGTGGTGGGCAGATCCCACGGGAGGTTCACCCCGCCGGAGGCGATACAGTTGGCGTAGTAGCAATCCAACTGCTGGTTGAACCAACCGGGGGCCGTGGGGTGCAGCAGGTGCAGGTCCACGTCGCTGTTGTCATTGGGGTTCTCCGGCGGGTTCCAGAAGATCTCTATCCGCAGCCCCTCGCCCAGGGCGAACACGCTGAATTCGCAGGTGTCCACCATGCCGTCGTCGTCGGTCACCGTCAGCCGCATGCGGAACTCACCCACGATGTCGGGCATGAAGGTCACCGAGGGGGAGGTGGCCGGACTCGGCGGCGACGCGGCCGAGCCCGTGGGCTGGCCGATCATCTGCCACTGCCAGGAAACAATGCTGCCGTCGTCCTCTCCATCTCCGGAGAAGTTGATCTGAACCAGGGGTGCGGTGTCGATGTCCTGTGGGCAGATGGCTGTGGGGCCCGTGGGCGTCGTGGTGATGGTGAATTCGCACCAGTTGGTCAGCCCGTGATTGTCCTCCACGGTGAATCGCATGACATACTCGCCCACCCGCAGAGCCTCGAAGGAGGTGGACTGCGCGTTGGGCGTCGACAGGGACGGATCCGTGTCGGTGTTGTGTGACACCACCTCCCAGGACCAGGCCACAATGTAGCCGTCGTCTACTCCGTCTCCCTGCAGGGTCACCGGGGTTCGGGTGGGGGCGGTCATGTCGTCAGGGCAGATGGCGATGGGAGGGCCTATGCGCGAGGTCACGACCACCTGGCAGCTCGAGGTCAGGCCGCTGCCGTCCACCACGGTGAGCCGCAGGGAGTACTCACCCTCCAGATCCGGGTCGAAGGTCGTGTCCTTGGCGTTGGTGGGCGAGGGCGTCGCCACGCCGCCGGGCGGTGCGCTGACCACCTGCCAGGCCCAGCCCACGATGCCGTGGTCGTCGTCGCCGTCGCCCACCAGCTCCACCGGCCAGCCTGGCGCGGTGATGACGTCCTCGGGACACATGGCCAACGGAGGGTAGTTCACGGCGTTGTTGTTCAGGTTGCCGTTGAAGTTGGAGTTGTGGTTGAAGTTGATATTGGAGTTGTGGTTGTTGTTGTCGCCTGGAAACCACGAGCCGAGGGGACGAGCACAGCCCACCAGCCCTAGCGCCACCGCGAGCACGACGCCCAGGCCGGTCGTCAGTCGGATCGAAGTCTGCTTGGTTCGCATTGGGTCCTCCGCCAGTCTATAGAATGATAGTTGCTATGATCATTTCGTACCACATGGGAGTAAGGGGGGCCACGTTCCCACCTATTTAGTGTACCCCCAGGCGGGTAGTGGACGGCTGTTTTTTTCTTCAGCCCACTGGACGCGTACGCGCGCCAACCCATTTTCACTGGGAGTTGCAACCTCTGTCTGGGTTCCCTAGACTGTTCTTAGGCGAACTACCTACTGGGGAGGAGACCATGAGCCAACCGGAACACATGATCTATCGAGTGGCCTACCAGATGGCCATGGCGGACGGCGAGATTTCGGCGAATGAGGCGCTGATCCTCCACCTGTTCTCGTCGAGCCTGGGCCTGTCCCAGGATCAGATGGCGGAGCTGAAGGCCGGCGCCTCGGATTTGGATCTGGAGAAGTTACCCGAGCTCTTTCCCAAGCGCTCGGATCAGATCCAGCTCTTCGAGACGGCTTGCCTCATGGCCATGGTGGACGGCAAGTCCGACCTCGAGGAGTGGAACCTCGTCATGAAGCTGTGCGAGGTCCTCAAGATTGACCGCCCAGAGGCACAGGAGAGCCTCAACGCCGCGCGCCAGCGGCTCTACAAGCTCGCTGAGAAGCACAACCTCCTGCCGGAGATCATGGCCAACATGGAGGCCGAGGAGTCCGACGAGTCCGCGGAGTCCGACGAGTCTTGAGCTTGCTCTTCATGGCTTAACTCATTTGCTGAGCGGGATCCGCGACATGGGTGTCGCGGTTTAATCAGGGGCTGAGGCGTGCGGGGTAGGGACCGGCGTTAGAGGGGGGGCAGCCCGGCTGGAGTTCGGCGTTGATTTCGTCACCGAAGATCTGGTCCATTTCCTCGCAAGCCGCGGGGTAGTCCTCGCCCCAATCCGGATCCTCGCCTCGGTTCATGGCGTCGACGATCTCGTCCAATTCGGCCTGGGTCATGCAATCCTGAGCGAGCATGCCGTTGACGCAGTCGTTGACGAGCTGCTCCTGGTCAGCCGTGAGCTCCACCTGCTCCAAGTCCTCCTGGATGTCCGGCTGAAGGTCTTGATAACATTCATTATATGTCATGGAGACCAGCTCTCCTGTACAGGTGGTCGGGCCGTCGGGCGTGCTGGAACATTCAAAGGTTGCCTGGGGGCAGACCTCCATATGCTTGCACATGGTGTCGGCGATGTGGTCCGCCGCGGCCTGGTCGGACAGCCCTGAGATGTCCACGCGCAGGACGTTGTCGTCGTTACAGGCGCCCGCGTGGATCCCCACGCTGGCCGCGATCACCAGGATGCTGAGTTGTCGTAGCATGTTCGAATCCTCCTGAAGTGGGTTGCGTTTGGTTACGTTTGGTTGCGTTGCAGGTCGACATGCCACGCACCTACTGTGCCAGGTGCGATAAGTTTCCCCTGGAAACTATTCTTACATTCAACATATGTGAATGGATTATTAAGATAAACATGGTTCTGTTGTACTAATATACTCAATATATTTAATAACTGGATCCAATACTATTTAATCATTTAGATCTGAACTTTAATACCCTGAAATATATTCAGTAGATTTACACATGATCTAGATTGAGATCTGGATGGGGATAATAGATCCTTAGAAGGGGAATTAGATCTATTAGGTGGGGAAATATATTGAATAGACTGTCTAATTGTA
>JAOZUO010000104.1 GCA_029938605.1 Deltaproteobacteria bacterium
ACTATTTCTCCGATGGAGATGTCGGCCCCCTGGGCCAATTGGTGGAGCGAGGTGGTCGCCGCTACCGTGGCTCGCAGCGCGGGGGTTTGCAGCTTCTTGAAGGCCGGGGCGAGGTCCTCGAGTACCTCCTCCAGGTCTGGGAAGCCCTTGACGAGCTCGGCTACGTTCATGTCAGGCGTGATCGTCGGTTGGTCCTTGGGGGCGGTCATGATTGCTCCTCGTCGTCATAGGCGAGCAGGCGCCGTTGCCCCTCGAGCGCGCGTTTGGCGGTGAGGTCCTGGCTCACCTCCAGGGTGCCTAGGTACTCGCCGTCCGGTGCGTGCATGGCGAAGTACTCGATGGAGATGAACTTACCGCCGAGCTCAAGCCAGAAGTGGGCGTGATCCTGTCGCCCTTCTCGGAAGTCACTCAGGATGCGCTTCACCGTGTCGACGCTCTTGGGCGGATGACAGTACTGGACCTTGCGGCCCAGGATGGCGCGCGTGCGGGGGAAGATCCGCTCCTTGCCGTGGCTGAAGTAGCGCACCGTGTCGTCGGCGTCCACGAAGGTGATGTCGAAGGGAATGGTGTTGAGCAGGGCCTCGAGCTGGCGGATGTTGAACCCGCCGGTGGGGAGCGCGATGCGTCCGGCCGTTACCCGCTGCTCGGGACTCGGCGCCGCTCCTTCGGGCGCCCAGGTCTCGGTGGGATCGAACAGGCAGTATCCGATCTCGTCGCTGCCCGCGAGCACCTCGTACCACTCGGCGTCGTCCAGGGTGTCTGTGCTCATGGGCAGGAGGATCTCCTCCTCCTTATCGATCATGGAGTCCACGGCGCTCGAGGCCGGGCGCAGCACCAGGGTAATCAACCCCTGGGCGTCGGCCATGGTGCAGCCCCCGGCGGCGTCGAGTGCCCCGAGCGCGGATTTGAGCAGCGCCCGGGTCTCGTCGTGTTTGCCCCACATGACCGTTGGAGGACCGGTGATGTCGTGCTTTTCGAGGAAGGGAAACAGCAGGTTCTCCTTGCGGACGTAGTGCTTCTCCACATCCATGAGCGCGTGGAAGTGGCCCAGGAGGTCCGAGATGCCGTCATCCGTGGGCGACTCGCCGTCGGCTTCCTCCAGCTTCGCGTACAGGAGGTCCAGCTCCTTGAGCTCCTTGCGCAGGGCGCGGTTCTCCTGGCCGAAGGTGTGGGCGGGGTGCCCCGCCGGAACCGACTTGGCGCCGGAGGTGTCGATGGCGCCCTCGAGGGCCTCGGTGTGAATGTCGCAGAGCTTGAGCACCTCTTCGGTGGGGAGACCCTCGTTGATGAGCTGCTGCTCCACCTCCACCACTTCATCGTAGGGGACCTGTCCTAGCAGTCGCACCAGCTGCGTTCGTACGGCCTCGGGGGCGTCCCCTTCGTGAAGCTGCTTGATCATATGCTTGAGCAGCTCCATCCGCTTCGTCTTGTCTTGCAAAAACTCACTCATGGCTTCTCCTCCTAAAGGAAGTGGAAAAGTAGCATTTATTAGTTGGGGGTGCCGTTCTTTCTGTTCGGCGCGGCGAGACTCCAGTACGTTGGGGGAACAATGTCTGAATCGGGAACCAAGGATCAGAGTCCTTTGCCAAGTCCTTTGCCAAGCGCCTTATCAGACGGGGTGGACAAGCGCGAGACGCTACGGGGGCTCCGTCGGGCCCTTCGGAAGGTGCGCGCCTCGGGTCGCCTCTCGGACCACGAGAAGGACCTGGTCTTGCGGCTGCGGGTCAGCCGCGAGCGGATCGCCGAGGAGGCGGGATCTCTGGAGGCGTGTGCGCAGTGCGCCGCGTCCTATCCGCTGCCCGCCTCCACCTGGGCGGGGGGCTACTGCTGCAGTGGTCGCACCGAGGCGCTCTTCGACGAGATCGAGCTGGCAGCTCTGGGCGGGGCGTCCACCCGTCCACGTCACCTGCGCCCACCTCCCAGTCCCGCCGCCGGTTGCATCTTCCGGGGGGCCCGGGGGTGCTCCCTGCCGCCGGTGCACCGACCCAACAAGTGCCTCCGTTACCTGTGTGTCGATGCCCAGCGCGAGCTTCACGCGCGCGGTGGGCTGGACCTGGTGGAGGCGCTGTGTCGCGACAACGAGCACCAGTTCGAGCAGCTCGCCCGGGTGCGCCTCGCGCGCCTGGAGGCGTCGTTTTGCGAGGAGCTGGCCCGGCGGGTGTTTTGACCGGCGGGGGGCCCCGGGGATTTCGATCGGCCACGCTTCCTAGCGATAGTGTCGAGAAATTTCGTTGGCGTATCGTACCCCCAGCTCGTCGGCGTGATCCGTTAGCCAGGAGGCGAAGGACGTCGTTCCCGTGGGCTGGGTCGATGAGACCAGAAGGTTGGCCCGCAGACCTTGCACCTCGTCGGCCGTCAGGAGGTTGTCGTGGACGAACCAGCCCACCACCTTCGCCGCGGCCAGCACCAGCCAGCTGGGCATGCGCAGGATGAACCGCCGCTTTCCGATGGCCTGGGCTACGGTGCGCACGAGCGCCCGGTAGGAGTAGGTCTCCGGTCCCACGGCGTCGAGCACTACGTTGTCGGTGGAGCGCCCCTGTTCCACGGCCAGCCGGGCCATGTCCTCTACGTGGATGGGCTGGATCCCGTAGTCGCCCCGGCCGGGCAGCCCGAAGACGGGTAGGCGTCGGAGCAGGTAGGCGATGTTGTTGATCAGCACGTCGCGCCCCCCGAAAAAGACCGCGGGGCGCAGAATTGCGTAGGACAGGCCAGAGTCCATGAGGGTCGCCTCCACCTGGGCCTTGCCACGGAAGTAGGGCAGGGGAGAGTCGGGCGAGGGGTTGGTGATGCTCGTATGCACCACCCGCTCGACCCCGGCCTCCATGGCGGCACGGATGAGGATCCTGAGTTGGTCCACGGCGCGCTGGTGGGTGGCGTCGCCGTGATCGAATCGCACCCAATAGGTGTTGTAGAGCACCCGCGCGCCGCGCAGGGACTCGGTGAGCGCGGCCGGATCGTCGAAGGCGAGGCGGTGGGCCTCGACGCGCCTTTGCAGGGAATGGGGCCGCTCGGGGTGACCGGTGAGGGTGCGTACCCGGGCGCCGGCGTTCAGCAGCCGCCTGGCGATGTGACTCCCGCTGTAGCCGAAGGCGCCCGTGACAACGTGCAGATTGGTTTCAGACATGACTTGCCTCCTGTTCTGAATGTTCAAAATTCTTTGAACTATCCAGGCAAATAAAGAGACGTATGGGCCCCCGGTTCGATCTGTATCGATTTTTTGGGATGGAAAAACTGGCGTCCCGTCACAGGACGTCCCGATAGCAGGCGTCCCGTCATTTGGGGCCCTCCAGGCCGAGCATTTTGGTGACGAGCTGCAGCAGGGTGTGGCTGCGGCGTTCATCGCCCAAGGCGTGGGACATGACCTTGTCCATGATGTCCAGTAGCTCGCCCATCTGCTCAAGCCGTCCCCCGACCTTGGTGTCGGTGGAGTCGAGGCTGTCGAGGGCCTGTTTTACGGTGCTGATGGCCGGATCGAACTCCCGGCGTTTGCGTTCGTCGACGATGCGGAAGAACATGGACCAAACGTCCTGCTCGGTGACGTAGAAGTCCCGACGATCCCCGGGCACGTGCACCCGCTGGATCACCCTCCAGCTACGCAGCTCCTTGAGGCTCATGCTGGCGTTGCCCCGGCTGATCTGCAGCTCCTGGCAGATGTCATCCAGGGTTACGGGCTCCTCGGTGGCGATGAGCAGGGCGTGGATCCGCGCCATGGAGCGGTTGATACCCCACAGCATCCCCATGGAGCCCCAGGATTCGACGAATTGTTGTTTGGTGAGTTCATTCATGGGTACGACCATGTTTTAAAGTTTCAGTATTTAGTGAAATAGTGCGATATGTGCCGGGGTTTGTCAAGGGAATCGGTGGGGCGGTGTGCGCTCTGGTTGGCCTGGTTGTTACACGGGTTGTTGGACTGGTTGAAGTAAGCCCGCCGCTCCTTTACACTGGAAGCGGAGTGTCCTTCTTGGAATATCCCTCTTTAGGGTTGGCGAGGTATTGCTATGCGTGGACGGATTGTTCTGGTGGTCGCCCTGGTGGCGGGTTGGGCGTTGGCAGTGGGGAGTTGTGGAGGGGACCACGGTAACACAGGGCCGGACCCAGACGGCGGGAACGGGGACTCCACGGTTGTAGACACTGACGGTGACGTCGTCGACAGCGCTGTAATCGACGCCGGACCCACCACCTGCGTGGGGGGCACGGATCTGGACGGCGACAGCTATGGACCGGGCTGCCCGGCGGGCGCGGACTGTGACGACGCCAACCCGCAGATCCATCCGGGGGCACAGGAGATCTGTAACGGCGTGGACGACAACTGCAACGCCGAGGTGGACGAAGGCGTGCTCACCGCCTGCGGCAACTGCTCCACCTCCTGCTCCACGGACTCCATCGGCTCGGGACCCTTCCCCATGCCCGAGGACGACGAAAACGTGGACGCCGATGGTGTGGGTCTGGATCCCAATGGCGACCTCGTGCTGGATCAGAGCTCCACGGACGGAAACTACATCTGGATCGCCAACGAGAACGACTGGGGCCGGGGCAGCGTCTCCAAGGTGGACAGCGCCTCCATGATGGAGACGGCCCGCTACTGGACCGTGACCTGCTCGTCCAACCCGGCGACACCGGAGTGTGATGACGTGGACGACCCGGACCCGGGCTTTGGGGTAGCGTTCAGTATTCCCTTCGGTTCCACGGCCATCAACCCGTCCCAGAACAACCGTCCGTCCCGCACGGCCATGGACTACAACGGTGACGTCTGGGTGGCCAACCGGGCCTTCGGCTTACGGGCCTCGGTGACCAAGATCGCCAACGACGAGACCGACTGCATCGATCGCAACAGCAACGGCCTCATCGACACCTCCCGGGACGTGGACGGCGACGGCTACATCACCACTGACTGTGACACCAACGGCGTACCCGACGACATCAATACCGTGTGTACCAACGGATTGTCCGAGCCGGAGTTCCTGGGCTTGGACGACGAGTGTGTGCTGTTTACCACCAACGTGGGCGATATCAACGACGTGGCGCGGGCCATCACCCTCGACGGCGGCGATCCGTACTCCGGCGGCGCCGGCAACGCCTGGGTCCCTTTGCACACGCGAACCGACGGAAACATCCTGCTCAAGCTCGACGGCGCCACCGGAGAGATCAATGCCGGGTGGCAGATGCCCCCCGAGATGAACGCCTACGGCGCGGCGGTGGATGGCCACGGCATCCTCTGGATGACCGACTACCCCTGGGACTCGGTGTACCTGCTGTACTTCGACACCAACACCGAGACCATGGGGTCGCTGATCCCCAACGCGTACTGGAACGATCCCCTCTGCCAGAACGTCAACACCACTATCGCCGACTACGCCCGCGCCTACCAGTACGGCATGGGCATGGACTCCGAGCACAATATCTGGCTGGGGGGCTGGAACTGCGGCGCGGTGTTCCGCTACCGGCCCGATCGCACCACCTTCGCGACCCTGGCCCAGGGGAGCTGGACCCGGGTTCGCTTCGGCATGGGCTACATGCGCGGTATCGCCGCGGACAAGCGCGAGGTGGGAGGCGTACAGCACCACAACTTCATCTGGTCGGCCATTAACTCCTACAACGGGGTGGGCTATGTGGCCCGGGTGCCCCAGTGGATCCTCGACGGGGACTACCACTGCAATGACCTCGTCGAGTGCGACACCTTCGAGATGACGGGCAACGGTGTCATCGGCTGCGGCGTGGCCTTCGACGGCAATATCTGGGGCATCAGCCACACCGACAGCCACGCCACCCGGTTGCTGGTGGACGCCAACGGGGACGTACTCAATGACCCGCCCTGGCGCAACACCGCCGACATCTACGACCTCACCGATGACGCGGTGCAGGTGGGCACCAACCCCTACACCTATAGCGACTTCACCGGGTTCGGGCTCAAGACCTTCACCCGGCCCCGGGGCACCTACCGCTACATCATGGAGGGCTGCGCCGCTCCCAGCGAGGCCAACTGGCGGTTCATCGAGTGGAACAGCACCGAGCCTACGGGGACGACCATCTTGGTGCGGGCGCGCACCAGCGAAGACGGAGTCACCTGGGGCGACTGGTACGGCCCCTGGAACCAGAGCCCGGCGACCCTCTTCGAGGCTCCGGGGCCCCTCATCCTGAACCCGGCGCTCTACCTGCAGGTGGAGTTTGAGCTGTCCACCGATGACAGCGCCGAGACGCCCATTCTGCACGACTTCGGCATCATCTGGCAGTGCGACGCGCCGGTGGGCTGACAGCCTGGCGCCGACAGTCTGCTCTCGGCCCCCTCAAACCCCAGAGTCACTCCCCATGCGGATCTTCGAAACCTCCACCCGGGTCCGGTACGCCGAGACGGACGCCACGGCCATCGTCTACTACGGCAACTACTTCGTGTACTTCGAGCTGGGGCGCATTGAGATGTTTCGGGAGCTGGGGTTGGTCTACGACCGGCGACTGCCCATCGTCGAGACCCACTGCCGGTACCACGCCTCGGCGGCCTTTGACGATCCTCTGCGCATCGAGACGTTTCTGGAGGAGATGCGCACGCGCAGCTTCCGCCTCGGATCCCGGGTCTACCGGGTGGCCCCCCACGACGCCCAGCCGCTGTTGCTGGTGGAGGGGTGGGCGGTCATGGTGACGGTGGAAAACGGCAGTCCCGTGGTGCTGCCACCAAACTTCCGCGCCGCCTTCGACCCGCTTTCGACCCGCTGACGCCCCCCTGCCCAAAGCCAGACGAGCTGAGGCCCTTGTCGGGGGAGCGCTTTGTGTCGCGCCTTTCCGTCGTGTCCCCGTTGTGCTAATAGACTACTGTCTGTGTAGTAGTTTTATCGATCGCCTACAATGGAGTACCCTATGCTTCGTACTTTCGCCTTTGCCATCTTGACCGTCCTTTTCGCTGGACTGGGGACGACGCCGCTTCGGGCGGCCGAGTTTCACACCATCCGCAGTACGAAGATCTACAGTGGAGATTCCCTGGATGTGGCGCGGTCCTTTCTTCAGGAGCACACCGGTCAATATGACCTGCAGACGGTGGATCTGGTTCACCGTAACACCCTGGCGCGGGGCGACTACCGCACGGTGCGTTTCGTCCAGAAGTACGATGGACTGGCTGTGTTGGGCACCGCGGCGGTGGTGCGCGTCTCCCCGGCGGCGCGGGTGACCGTGGCGGCCTTCCAGGTGTCGCGGGACTTGACCGTGTCCACGACGCCCTACGTCGGTCGCTTCGAGGTGCGCACGCTCCTGTACTCACTGGTGGGCCCCTGGGCGGCCAATGGACCCCTGGGGTTCGAGTTGGCCGTGCTTCCAGAGGATTCGGGGCCCGGACGGCTGGTATGGAAGGTGGACGTGCGCACGGGGCTGGGCGGCCTCCGCTGCCTGGTGGATGCCCATCGCGGTGTGGTGCTTCAGCTGCGCCGCCTGGCCGTGGAGAGTCTCGGGCGGGTCTACCCCATCAGCAGTGTGGTAACGCCCAACGCCACGGACCTCGAGCTCGTGGACCTGGACGATGCTTCGCCCCTGAAGCTGACCGGGTGGGACGGTCAGTTCTTCGTCACCAACTACGTCTCTGGCGGTGGACAGGCGGAGATCGTGGCGGAGCAGACCCTGACCACCACCGACGGCACGGATTTCCTATACGATCCACCCACGGATCCCACGGACGCCACCGATGGTTTCGCCCAGGTGGGGCTCTACTACCATCTCACGCGCATCCGGGACTTTTTTGCCGACAACCACGGGGTGGACTTCAGCCTGCCGGCGTACAGCCTCACGGCCGTGGCCAACGCCATGGACAACGGTCAGCCCATGGACAATGCCTACTTCTCTGAGCAGGGCATGGGGGCCCCTTGGAACACCAACAACCTCATCGCCATCGGTCAGGGGCCGACCCTGGACTTCGCCGACGACTCCGACGTGTTTTTGCACGAGTTTACCCACTACGTGAGCTACGTGGCCGTGGGGTACAACATGGGGCAGATGGGGGTTAACACCTACGGCCTCTCGCCGCATTCGGGCTCCCTCGATGAGGGACTCGCCGACTATTTCGCCTGCACAGTCAATGGCGACCCCACGCTGGGGGAGGCCTCCTTGGGGCTGTTGAGCGGCGGCGCCCGGGATCTCACCGACACCTCCAAGGTGTGCCCCGACGACATCTTCGGCGAGGTGCACATGGATGGCGAGCTCATCGGCAGCGTCTCCTGGACCCTGTATGAGACCTTTGGAAAGGCAAACTCCGACCAGCTCCTCTGGGGGGCCCTGACGCTGCTTATGCCGTACGCCTCCTTTGGCGAATTTTCCCAAGCCCTGGTGCAGACGGCCGGCGAAATGGTCACCGGCGGAGATCTCGTAGCCGCCGACGTGCAGACCCTGCAGGGGATCCTCGACGCCCGGGGATTGAGCGACTGCTTTGCGGAGCTGCCCATCGTCCCGGGTGAGCCGCGCAACATCAAGCTGTTCGGTCTGGATACCATGGCCATGATGATGGGCACTACCTGCCTGGGCGCTCGGGACTATGGCCTTGAGCTCAGCAGCCTGTTCCACTTCCGGGCCACGCCCGAGCCAGACCATGAGGGCGTGCGGCTGTCGGTGGAGATGACGCCCCAGGGCGGCGCCAATCTGCTCTGGAAGGTCTACGCCCGGGTCGGTGAGCACGTGGCCTTCAGCACCGGCGGATTTCCCGCGGTCTTCGCCTATGACTATCAGACCGTGTGGTTCGATTCCACCGTGGGTGAGCTCGTCATCGACGACACCTCCGACCCGCCCTTCGATCCCAGCCAGACCTACCACTTTGTCCTCGTGCATCAGAACTGCCCCATCGCCGACGCCGTTGTTTCGGTGGAGCCGTCGCCTGCTATGGCCGAGCCGGATGCGGGTGTGGACAGTGGCGTGGTGGACGCCTCGGTGTCGGCGGACGCTTCGGGTCCCGTCGATGACGGCGGCAACAAGGGCTGTAGCTGCCGCTCCGCATCCTCAGGCAGCGCCAGGGGGGGCGGCGCATTGGTCCTCGGGTTGGTGCTGTTGGTCCTGGGCCTCATCCGGCGGCGCCGTCGGCTACCCTAAGCTCTACTACATCTGGAAAAAGTTTTTGATGCGGGACATGAGCGTCTTTTGTGCATCGGGCTTGAGCGCGGCGGTGGAGGACTCGGACTCCTCGCGGGCCTTTTGCAGCTCCTGTTGCCGGGCCACCAGACGCTGGCTGACGGATTCCACCAGGGCCTCATTGCCCTTGATGATGTCGCCAAAGGCGTTCTTGTCGATGACGCACAGCTCGGAGTCCCCCATGGCCCGCACCGTGGCGGACCGCTGCTCGCCGGTCATCAGCGACATCTCGCCAAAGAAGTTATGGGTCTCGAGGGTGGTGACCCGCCGCTCGGGGCTGTTTTTCCCTTCGCGGATGCGCACCTCTACCTTGCCATCGGTGATGATGTAAAAGGACGATCCGGGCTGCCCCTGGCGGATGATCGACTCGCCGTCGGCATAGAATTCCGTACGCAGACGGTGGGCCAGGGTGGACAGTTCCTTGTCCGAAAGGGGCTCTAGGAAGGGCACCTTCCGCAGCAAACTGACGTTCTCGGTCAGGCGGCGAAGGCTCTCCTTCTCGTCGTCGTCGTCGCTGACCTGTCGCACATTGATGTCGCGAATGGGGAAGGGCACGCTGAGCCCGTCGCGCCGAAGCTGGTACCAGGTTCGGGTCATGACCCGGTTCTGGATCCCCTCCCGGTTGACCATGTCGCTGATGAAGTAAAAGACCGTGTAGTTGATGGAGAAGTCCGCGTACTCCACAAGCTGCACATAGGGATTGGGATCGGTGAGCACCCCCTCGACGCCGCGCACGGCCCGGAGCAGGGATTCGCGCACGCGGTTGGGAGCGGCCTCGTAGCGCAGGCCGATGTTCACCCTCCGACGGTGGATGCGGGTGGGCGCGCTGAAGTTGATGATGGCCGATCGGGTGGCCACGGAGTTGGGGATGATCACGACGTCGTGGTGCAGGGTGAGCACCTTGGTGGAGCGCCAGTTGATCTCCAGCACCCGCCCCTCCTGGTCGTTGAACTTGACGTAGTCACCTACCTTGAAGGGACGCTCGATTTCGATGGCCAGGCCGCTGATGATGTTCGACAGCAGATCTTGCAGGGCGAAGCCGATGACCGCGGTGAGCACCGCCGAGGTGGTGACGATGGAGGTGACGTCCACGCCGTGCTGGCTGATGATGATGACGATCACCACGATGTAGGTGACCAGCATCACCACGTCCCGCAGGATCGCCGGTACGGCGATATCGCGGACCCGCCCCATGAACATGTCGAAGAAGGCCACACTGACGGCCAGCATCACCGCCAGCGCCAGCACGAAGAGCGACAGCAGGTACACGAAGCGGTAGCCGGGCAGCCAGTAGAGCTTGGCCAGCACGCTCAGGGCCACCAGCATTACGTAGACGTAGAGGATAGCGCCGGAGCGTTTGAGGTTGCTTATCAGGGCATCGCCCCGGAACTTAATGCGCAAAATGATGATGCCGACGATGAAAATCGCCGCCACGATGATGCCGGGGAGCAGCGGCCCCAGGGCTGCTTCGAGCTGTTCAAAGAATGTCACGGTGTCTATGGCTCTATCTGTGTTGTTCCAGCCCACAATGCGTCAATCACCGGGGATTTGCAAAGGAGGTCTGTGAACACGGTGAGAAGGCGGTGAGAAGGCGGTGAGAACGCGGTGAGAACGCGGTGAGAACGCGGCGGGTTCCGGCTATCGAATCCAGCCTCCGGGGATCAGGATCCGGAAGGGGCCGCGGCGGATCCACCGGGCCGGACGCCAGCGTAGTTGGGCCCGGGGTGGAATGCGCCAGGCGCCGTGCACCCAGACGAAACCGCGTCCAGACCAATGCCAGTAGCCCGGCGCCCAGACGGCCTGGGTAGAGGGGCGCGTGGGTCGCCGCAACTCCTTGCGCAGCGGCGGGGGGCGCCGACGGGAGCGGGTGGTCAGACCCTGTTTCACGTCCGCCTTGGGAACCCGCCACCATCCGGCGATCCATCCCCAATGTCCCGCTGACGGGCCACCCTTGATGCGGACCCAGTAGCCGCCCACCCATTTGGCGTTTCGGCTGGGCTTGGGCGGGCGCTTTTCGGCACGGGGCAGCGGGGGCGGCTGGCGCGCCAGCTTACGTAGGGCCCGGGCGCGCTTGATTTTCTCAGCGCGCAGCCGCCGTCGGCGTTGGCTCTGGGCCTGGTGCGTATGCGTATAGGCCAGGTATCCTCCGGCTCCCCAGCAGCTACGATCCTTCAGGTCGTGGGCGCAGCGACAGGGCTTCTTCACGAACGCCTGATAGGTCACTCGTCCTTTCAACTTGATCTCCAAACGGATTTGACAGGAGCGCCGACCGAGGTTCTTGCGTAGTCGGGCCAGGTAGCCACTATAGCCTCCGGCGCCCCAGCACCGGGTGGAGTGGATCTTCTCTCGGCAGCCGCAGATCATGCGTTTGGTGGGACGGTAGAAGTAGGTGACCTTGCCGTCAAAGGGCACCACGTTGTATCGACACCGAGCGGATTGGCGTCGTGCCCCACCGTTGGCCCGTAGCTTGGCCTGCAGCTTGGCCACCTGCTTGGCCAGCCGTCGTCGGGACTTTCGAGCCTTGCGCTGGGTTTTCTTCAGGCAGGCGGCCTGGCGCTTGTCCAGATGCGCGATGAACTCCGCCTCGGACACCGACGGCTTATAGCGGTTCTGCTGCACCTCGAACCAGGCGCCCTCCATGTCGTTGGGCGTCTCGGACCAGAGGCGGATACGGATGCGTGTGGACTTGAGGATGCCGCTACGGCGACTCGGACGGCAGTAGGGGTAGTTCGAGACCTCCACCTTGCCCAGGCTCATTTTGATCAGGTCGTACCGTAGATAGGACCGCTCATCTTTCAGGTGGCTCTTGTACTGGGCCTGGGTCAAGGGCTGGAACGTGATCACCTTGCGCGGGGGAGCCGCCCGGGCTGTCCGTGGCGCCGGTGTGGGCCGGGCGACGCTCCCTCTGCCATTGGTGCCGCCATTGGTGCCGCCACTGGTGCCGCCACTGGCGGCGGGACCACCCTTCTGGCCGGGTTGAGCTCCCGGTGCGGCCACGCAGCGGCGGTTGTCCGGTCCCTTGGCCGTGTGCATACGCCAGCGGGAAACCGAGCTCCGGGTAGCCGACTGTTGCTGGGCTTCGGGGCCGTAGCGGTAGTAGCGTTTCCCGAAGTGACCGCTGGCCACCACCTGCCCACCGACGGTTACATCGTACCGGCCCTGGATCACACGTCGGGACCAGGCCTTCACGACGATCTCCTCGCCCCACCGCGCCCCGCTGGCCGGCAGGTCGACCACAAAGGGGCCCTGGCTACAGACCTGGGTGGAGCGGAACGCCTGGACCGGACCTGGCCGGGACCGCAAAGAAGGCCCGCAAGCGGCGCTCAGCGTCATCGCCAAACCGAAAAGGACCAACTGGGTGCAGGGATGTAGACGAATCAAGTACCTTGTCATATTGAGCTCTCACTGGGATGGGCCGCGTTTTGAGTTCTACGCCGGTGAAACGGATTCCTACCCCCTGTCACCAACCCACTCCCCTTTTCGTCTTGGAGCGCCACTTCCCCCCCACCTTCTCATGTTTCCCCACGGGATCCACCCCCCAAACCCTTCGTGTTGACCAGTCGTCCAGTGACTTGCATACTTGCGATGAAACCCGAGAAATGGGTGATTACCGGGACGGGCCGACATGACAAAACGATGTGCAGTTGTTTCTTCGATGTCGTTTTTTATGCGTAGGAGGTCTGTTGCCTCAGTCATTGGGGGGAGCGCGGTGTTGGCGGTGGTGTGCGTTCTGATGTTGTGGTCCGGGCGGGCCCGAGCGGAGCCTTTGGAGTTGCCGCCCCGACCCGAGCGGCTCAGCGTGGCTCTGGGGCTCGGTGGGGTCGCTGTGCTCAACGTTGGAATGGATACCGGCGCTACGGGGGCGGGACGGTTCACCTTTCGGATGTCGTGGCCGGTGGGTTCTCGGGTGCGACTGGGGTTGCGGCTGGGACTCTTCGTGGCGGCGATGCCCGTGGGGGAGATGGATGGCGAGCTGTGGTTGGGGGTCCACCCCACCGATCCGGTTCTGCCCTACGACTCCCAGGTGGCTACGTTCATCCCCTCGGCGTCGTTTTTATTCGGGGTGCGGATCTGGCGTTGGCTGTCTGTGGACGCTACGGTGGGGCTGGCGGCGCCCATGGCGGCTTGGGTGGGAGGCGCCCGCGCCCAGGCGGTATCTCCCCAAATGGGCCTGGGACTGCTATTTGCCGTGTACCGCCACGATCGGGTCGGGTTGGATCTACGCCTTGGTTGCGACGCGGTGCCCCTGTTGGGACACCCTCTTCGGCCGTGGCTGTTTCTGCTGACGGCAGGGGTGCTCGTGCGGTTCGGGGTGCGCGACCGGGTTTTGGCCCGGCGCGACGGAAATCAGAACCCGTTCCATCGGCGATTTCAGAAGAGTGAGTAGTGTCAATGCACCGAGCAGGAGATGCAGGGGTCGTAGGCCCGCACGAGCATGGAGCACAGCAGCTCCAGCTTTTGGTCGGTCATGCCTCGGGTGGCGAATTGGGCGGCGAGGGCGCCCATGTCCAGGTGGATGTTGGCGTTGTTTTGGGTGGTGGGGATGACGCAGTCGGCCTCGGTGATGCGGCCGTCTTCGTCGTAGACGTAGCGGTGGTACAGGATGCCCCGGGGGACCTCCACCGCGCTTATGCCCTCTCCCGCCCGGGGCTCGAAGTCCGCCATGATGGGTGCGTCGGCCGGGGCAGCGAGGATCTCATCGATGAGCGCGATGGATTCGTGAGCCACGTGAACGCATTCGACGAGCTGCGCCAGGTTACAGTGAAAGGGGTTGTGGGATACGGGCGAAAGGTTCAGGTCGGCGGCGACTTTTCGGGCCGCGGGATGGAGCGCCGCGTGGTTGTTGTTGAATCGTGCCAGGGCGCCCACGGCGAAGGCGTCCCGCGAGAGCTTGCACCATTTGGAGGTGTTGTTCTCGTTGAGGTACTCGTGGGTCAGCTCCCGGTACTCGTGCTCGTCGCGATCGACGCCGTCTGTGGAAACAACCCGGCCGCCGATCCACGGGTACTGTCCGTCGGCTTTGAGGGAGACGAACTCTGTCTCGCGCTCGAAGTCCGGAATGTCGAAACCGGCGAAGACCTCCGCGGTGGCGGCCAGGTCGGGAACGGCCGCCTCAATCTGTTGACGCAGACTTCGTAGCACCGTCGGGTCCGGCCGGGCGCCCATGCCCCCCACCTGAATGGAGACCGGGTGGGTGGTGCGTCCCGCCACCGCGTCGCAGATGCGGTTGCCGAGACCCTTGAGACGGGCGGCCAGCCCAAACACCGTCGGGTTCTCGGTCATCAGGGGCAGGGCGCTGTCTAACCCCAGGAAGTCTGGCGCCGCCAGGAAGAACAGGTGCAGCACGTGGCTCTGCAGGGTCTCTCCATGCTTGGCCAGCAGGCGCAGCCGACCAGCCAGGTCCGGTACACCGACGCCCATGGCCGCCTCGGAGGCGCGCACGCTGGCCAGGCAGTGGCCGATGGAGCAGATGCCACAGATGCGCGCGGTCAGGATCCCCGCGGCGGTGTAGTGCTTGTTTAGGAGCATCGCCTCGAAGTATCGGGGAGTCTCCACCACGTCCCACCGAGCCTCCTGAACTTTGCCGTCCTGGATTCGGACCACGATGTTGCCGTGACCTTCGACCCGGGTGAGGTGGTGTACGTCGACGTTGAGATCGAGCTTCATGGTTTTTCCTCGCTTCCTTCTGTGGGGAAGCCTCCAAAGAAGGAGAGCCGGTCTTGGACCTGGGCGCGTGAGAAGCCCCGTCGCGCCACCAACGCGTCGAACTCAGCGTGGTTGGGATCCGCCGCCGGTCCGCGGCAACCCCAACACCCCAGACCACCGGCGGGGCAGGGCGCGTCGCAGCCTGCCCGGGTCAGTGGACCCAGGCAGAGCTGCCCCTTGTCGAACATACACACCGTGAATCGCTGCTTGCACTCCACGCAGACGGGGTACTCGGGGAACTGCCAGGGGAGATCCAAAGCCACGTGCTGGACGATGCGCTCAAGCTCCACCTTGGAGATGGGGCACCCCGGGATGGAGAGATCCACCGGTACCACTTCGTGCACTGCCCGAATGGGCGCGGTCTCGCGGGACTGGTCGCCGTAGACGATCCGGTTGGCCTCTTGTGGGGAGAAGACGTCCTTGAGCCGGTTGACGCCGCCGAAGACCGCGCAGGTGCCCAGGGCCACCAGCACCTTGGCCTGGTCGCGGATCTGGCGTAGCCGCTCCACCTCGTCATCCCGGGAGATGGACCCCTCCACCAGGGCGATCTCGTAGTCCGCCCCTTTCTCGGTGCTGATCTCCCGGAAGTTGACCACTTGGATGGCCTCCAGGAACGGGCCGAGGGTCTCCTCCTTGTTGGCGAGCTGCAGCACGCAGCCCTCACAGCAGGTGAAGCTGAAGACCCCGACGCGGGGGCGGATGGGTTCTATGCCGAGGTATCGCATGGTGAGGGCCTCAGATGGCTTCCTTGAGGTTCATGACGCTCCAGTAGTCGAACACCGGCCCGTCCACACAGGTGTAGGTTGAGCCGATGTTACACCGGCAGCACTTGCCCATGCCGCAGTGCATGCGCCGCTCCAGGGAGACGAACATCCGGTGCATGGGCACGCCCTTTGTGCTGAGCTGATTGCAGACGAACTTGAACATCACCGGCGGGCCGCAGACGATGGCGTAGGTGTTTGCCGGGTCAAAATCCAGGTCATCGATGAGCTTGGTGATGAGCCCCACCTCGCCGGTCCAGGCCTCGTCGGGCTGCTCCACGATGATGGACAGGTTCACTCCGTTGATGCGTCGCCACTGCTCGTACTGGTAGTCGAACAGGAGCTGGTCCGGGGTGCGGGTGCCGTAGATGATGTGCACCTGATCGTAGTTGGTGCGGTTCTCGGTGACGTGGAAGATGGGGGCCCGCAGGGGCGCCAGGCCCAGGCCGCCGGCGATGAGCAGCACCGAGTGGTCCCGCATTTTCTCCATGGGAAAGGAGGTGCCGAAGGGGCCGCGGATGCCCACCAGCGCACCTCGCCGGGCCTTGTGCAGCACGCTCGTGACCCGCCCGACCTTGCGGATGCACAGCTCCAGGTAGCCCTTGTTGGTGGGCGCGCTGGAAATGGAGATGGGGATCTCGCCGTAGCCGGGTACTTCCAGCATTACGAACTGTCCCGGCAAAAAGGTGAAGCGTTCGCGCTGGTGGTCCTTGACCAGCCGCACGTGGAAGAGCTTCTCTTCACTGGTGAGATCGATGATGTTGGTGATCTGGGCCCGGAAGACCTGGTCCACGTGCTGGAGCAACGTCTTGCGGTTGAAGTCCCGGGGCTGGAGAAAGTCGCTCTCCTGGGTGATGTCGTAGCGGTGCAGCTCGGTGCTCATGCCCGGTCCTCCTCGTGCAGGTCGGCGATGACCTCGGGGGGGTTGATGCCCGCCAGGCATACGCGGCCGCAACGGTTGCAGCCCACGCACTTGGGCTCATCGTAGGCCTCGGCGAAGCCGCGGTGTTGGTGGTAGTAGCGGTACTTGAGGCGACTCTCCCGACTCGGTCGGAAGTTGTGGTCGCCGGCCACCATGGCGAAGTCCACCAGGTTGCATGAGTGCAACTGCTTGACCTTGGTGCCCACGGTAAAGTCCATGGAGACCTCCTCGTTGACGCCGTAGCAGTAGCAGGTGGGGCAGGCCATGGCGCAGCTCCCGCAGCTCAGGCACTTGTCCCCCCAGCGCTTCCACACGGGGGAGTCGAACTCCAGGTCCAGCAGGGTGGGCAGGTTCTGGGTGCGCACATGGGTCTTGAAGGCGTCGGAGATGCGGCGGCGCACGGCGAGGTACGCGTGGGTGTCGTCTTCGGATACCTCCCGGTTCTCGACCTTGCCCACCAGGTCGAAGCCGCGATCCGAGCCGATGGAGACGAAGTACCGATCCCCCAGGTCCGTCAAAAAGAGATCGAAACCGTGGGAGACCACATGGGCGTCCACGGACTGGCAGAAGCCCCCCTCGCACGGCATGTGATCGATGCCCACCACGAGGGTGTTCCGCCGTCGCGACAGGTAGTAGGGGCTGGGGAAGGCGTCCCGCCCGAAGACCTTGTCGAGCTTGAGAAGCCCGTTGATGTCGCAGGCGTGCAGTCCCACGATGGCCCGAGGCTGGATCCGGTAGCGGATCTCCTGGGTCCAGTCCGCCTCGTCGAAGTGGAAGGTGGAAAGAGTCTCCCGGTAGGGGAGAAAATACGTCTTCGCGGGGAACTCCGTAGTCTCGTAGTCCAGATCCAGCTCCCCGAAGCTGGTCACCGGCAGGTACTGGTGGATGGGCTTGCCGTTTGCGCCGGTGGCCACCCGCTTGGGTCCGATGACCTCGTTGGACTCAAGAATGCCGTCCACGAGCTGCTCGAAGCCATCCTTGGTCAGGATCTTGAAGAGCATTCGACCTCCTACCTGCGTCTACCAATTTGCTATAGTAAGTAGGATCTATTGCAGCGGTTCGCGGTGGCGTCAAGCGTTTCGCACCCAAGCGTTTCGCACCAAGGGCTTCGCACAAGGGCTTCGCACCCTTGACTCGGGTGAAGCAGGGTCCGATACTCAGCGACTGAGGTTGGGTTGGGTGGACTCTCAGTACAAGGTCGTCGTCATGCGTGTGATCAAGCAGATCGTGGACAGCCCTGGAGACTTGAGAAAGTACTTCCCGGCGGATCTTTCTGCGGAGCAGGTGTTTTTGCCGGATGTCATCGACTTTGGTGTGGGGGAGAATCTGTGTGTCTGGTTCCACCTGACCCGGTACAACGCCGACGTCTATTTGCAGGGGCTTGTGATCTGGAAGCGGGCGCGGGCTTCCCGAGTGTTGGCGGCCGGCATCGGCATGGCGGTGAGCTCCGGGCAGATGGCTGAGCTGTCCTTTCTGGACCGGGTCGTCAATCGCAGCGTGCAGCCGCTTCCGGAGCGACGCCATCACCGCACGCCCATTCTGGTGCCCTGGTCGTGCAAGGTCGTGGTGCCGGATCTCAAGATGTGGAGCCCGGCCACCGTGACCGACATCAGCCCCGGCGGCGCCCGGATCCACGCTGACATGATGCCCGTACACCACGGGGCCCTCGTTCAGGTGGGGCTGAGCTGGCACTCGGGCACCACCCACGATCTCGAGCTCGTCTGGTTCCAGGTGGCCGACGGTCAGGTGCGTCTGGGCCTCAACCGCCTGCCCAAGGCCACCATCCACGAAAATGAGTGGCGGTCCCTGGTTGATCGGGCCGTCGATGCCTTTGGTGACGACTCCGGCCATTCCTGAGCCGCGGGACCGCACCAGGGAGGGAGACCCATGCCGCTTTGGGACGGCCGCTTCGAAGGCGGCCCGGATTCTGAGATGCAGCTGTACTCCGAGAGCCTCGGGGTGGATCTGCGCCTCTTTGAGGAGGACATCACCGGGTCGGTGGCCCACTGCACCATGTTGGCCGAGGTGGGGCTCATCACCGAGGACGAGGCCCGCATCCTCATCGAGGGGCTGGGCAAGGTGCGCCAGGAGCTTCGCGAGGGCGTCTTTGTGCCGGGCGTAGAGCTCGAGGATGTGCACATGGCCGTGGAGTCGCGGCTGACCGAGATCGTGGGAGACGTGGGCGGCAAGCTGCATACGGCGCGTTCCCGGAACGACCAGGTGGCTACGGACGTGCGGCTCTGGCTGGCGTCGCGTCTTACCGGTCTCGACGAGCAGCTCGCGCGGCTCGTGCGGATCCTGCTAGATCGCGTGGAGTCCGACGGCCGGACCCTCATGCCCGGCTTCACCCACCTGCAGCACGGCCAGCCCATCTGGCTGGCCCACCATCTGCTCGCCTATGCGTGGATGGTGTCCAGGGATCGGGAGCGGCTTGCCGGGGCCGGGTTGCGGGTAGATCGCTGTCCCCTGGGTGCGGGCGCCATGGCCGGAACACCGCATCCCATTGATCGTGGCCGCACCGCCGAGCTGTTGGGCTTTTCGACCCTGATGGAGAACGCCATGGACGCTGTGGCCGCCCGGGACCATCTGCAGGAGGTTGGGTCCGTGTGCGCTATCTGTATGACGCACCTGTCGCGCATGGCCGAGGAGTTGGTGCTCTGGTCCAGCCCGGGCTTCGGGCTGGTCCGCATCGACGACGCCTATACCACGGGATCGTCCATCATGCCTCAGAAACGCAACCCGGACGCCGCCGAGCTCGTGCGGGGCAAGACCGGGCGGGTGTACGGGGATCTCATGGCGCTGCTCTCCATGGTCAAGGGGCTCCCCCTCGCCTACAACCGCGATCTGCAGGAGGACAAAGAGCCGCTGTTCGATGCCGTGCTCACCACCGGGGCCAGCGTCTCCATCATGGGATCCATGTGGAAGACCTTGACCGTGAATCGGGAGCGCTATGTCGAGGAGCTCGCCCACGACTTTCTATTGGCCACCGAGCTCGCGGACTACCTCGTGGGCAAGGGCGTGCCTTTCCGGGAGGCGCACCACGTGTCGGGGAGTCTGGTCAAGTGGTGTGAGGAGCGGGGCGCCGATTTCTCCGTCTTGACTCCGGAGGTGCTTTCGGATCACCATCGGGCCTTTGGGCCTGACGCCCTGAAATGGCTGGACCCTGTCGCTGCCGCCGAGCGCCGCAGCTCTCGGGGTGGCACCGCCTGGGTCGAGGTTTTGCGACAGGTAACGCTCTTACGAGCGATGGACTCGCAGCAGAAGTAAAAGGAGGACCGCAATGGCACAGAGCGCTGGGAACGACGGGGCTACCCGTCGGAAGGTGGGCATTCTTACGAGCGGAGGCGACGCCCCTGGCATGAACGCGGCCATCCGCTCGGCGACGAAGATCCTGATCACCGAGGGGGTGGAGGTGGTGGGGATCCAGCACGGGTACAGGGGCCTGCTCAAGGGGGAGTTTCGGCCCCTGGGCGCCGCGGACGTCAACGGGGTCATCCGGGATGGCGGGACCTTCCTGGGTTCGGCGCGGTGTCTGGAGTTCCTCGAGCGCGCGGGGCGGGATGAGGCGCGACGACAGGCCCGGCGGGCGGGTATTGACTCCATCCTGGCCATCGGCGGCAACGGTACGCTCGCCGGCGCCGCGGCGCTGTGCGATCCCGAGGAGTTGGGTGATCAGGACCTCAAGGTGGTGGGGTTGCCCGCCTCCATCGACAACGACGTCGGGTTTACGGGCATGGCCATCGGTACGGACACGGCCATGAACACCATTGTGGAGGCCTGCGACAAGATCAGCGACACCGCCTCGGCCCACGATCGCATTTTTCTCGTGGAGGTCATGGGGCGGGAGTGCGGTTATCTCGCCATGACCAGCTCCATCGCGTCGGCGGCCGATGCGGTGTTCTTTCCCGAGGCGAACCGTAGTGAGTCAGAGCTGGTGCAGGCGGTGGTGACCACCGTGGAGCGGGCTCGCAAGCGGCCCCAGTACAGCAAGCGCGTGCTCATCATCGTAGCGGAGGGCATGGATCTGTCCACCAACACGCTCAAAGAGCGCGTGGAGTTCGCGTTGAACGATAGCGCCGCCGAAGAGGACGTCCTGGTGGAGACTCGGGTCACCGTGCTCGGTCACGTGGTCCGCGGCGGTCGCCCCACGGCTTTCGACCGCTTGCTGGGCAGCCGCCTGGCCCACGTTGGTGTTCGGGCCCTGCTCGCCGGCGAGACCCGGAAGATGGTCGGCTGGATCCTTCCGGGCCAGCTCCCCGCTGAGGTTTCCCACCCCAGCGAATTCGACCCCTACTGCAACCTCATCGACCTCGGTGCCGTCCTGGCCGAGACCGCTCGCATGAATGACGGCACCAGCCCCCTGGTGAAGTGGCGCCGCATGATCTTCGAGCAGATCGAAGAGGCGCTGTCGCTGTAAGAAGGCTTGTGCACTCCGCACCGGACCGTACTACGCACCGAACAGGGAGCGGATCCGTTTGGCCATGGCCATGGCCAGGTCGTCGTCGGGGTCCGAGGAGATCAGGCAGCCGACGCGAACCGAGAATGTGGTGCCGCTGCCCCAGGGCCACCAGGCAGCAAAGAGCATCCCAGATTCGTCTGCGGCGAAGGAGTACAGCAGCTGCCCGGGGCGCATCCCACCCCAGCCGGCGGAGATGTTTTGCACCTCGGGTGGAGCCTCGTCGATGGTCTCGTGATCCCAGCGGTGAGCAAAGCAATCATCGAGCAGCGCCAGTACCGGAAGGTGCTCCGGGTCACTCACCCGCCCGACGGCCGTATTGAATCTGCGGTCCCAGTCCCAAATGAGCTCTCGCGTGGAGTCGACCAGCCGCTGTAGCGCAGCGTCCACATTGACCATCACCTCGTCTGTGCTTCGCGTCACCGGAATACCTCGCTTTCGGCAATCACCCCGATGAGCATAGTAACTGGATCGAGGCACAATAGGAGAAAGGTTCTGTAAGGCGGCTGGCGCAAATATCCTCGTCATC
Source organism: Deltaproteobacteria bacterium (assembly GCA_029938605.1). Lineage (GTDB taxonomy): Bacteria > Myxococcota_A > Polyangia > HGW-17 > JAJRWW01 > JAJRWW01. The sequence continues at coordinate 21,468 of JAOZUO010000104.1, forward strand.
TGGAACCCGATCCATCGCGACTGCCTGCGTTGCTCGTCGGTTGCATACGCAGAGTATGCGCCCTCCTCGCGCCTTGGCAGCCGCGCGCCTCGTGTCCCAACTTGACGAGTTTATTCACGCCAGCCGCCTAGGCGGTGCTTCTCTCGGCGAGGGAAAGTGGGTATTCTCATTCGTGATGACGGATCCGCACAGTCAGTACATTGAGCGAAGGCTTGAATTCACCCGGCTCCTGGACCCCGCGCTGGTGGAGCGCGGCGTACTGCAGCACTTTTTTGTCTCGCCCGTACGGCCCGTCAAGCCGCTGCACCCTCGGGATATCCGCGCGGCCTGGCAGCGTCTGAGGGCGGATATCCGGGCGGAGCGTACGCCGGAGCTGCTCAGCCTGTACGTGCACATTCCGTTTTGCGCCCATCGCTGTCGCTACTGCATCTACTACAGCGTCGCGGCCGAGGGGCTGGACCAGGTGGAGACGTACCTGAAACGGTTGCACGACGAGATCGACTACTACGCCTCTGGGCTGTCTGGCGTGGAGTTCTGTAATTGCTACATCGGAGGCGGCACACCAACGGTGCTCCAAGAGGCACACCTCGAACAGCTGCTTACGCATTTGGAACGCGCCTTTGTCCGGAAGCGCGGGGGGGAGTGGAGCTTCGAATGCAACCCCGCGACGGTGACTGAGGCCAAAGCCGAGCTGTTTCGGGACCACGGCTTCAACCGGGTGAGCTTCGGCGTACAGTCCCTGAGCCCGAAGGTGTTGGCCGGAGTCGGCCGCGGCTACCAGACCCGACGCCAGGTGGTCGAGACGATCCGGATCATGAGGCGATGCAACTTCTGGATCAACGTCGATCTGATACATGGCCTCCCCGGTCAGACGTCGACCTCCCTACTCGAGAGCGTGGAGGAGCTGCTGGCCCTGGAGCCCACCCAGGTGACCATCTATGGGCTGTCGCCCTACACGCCCATGACGCTGGAGCCTGACGACCGCGAGTCCCTCTCGCAGCTAGCCCCGAGGGTGAACGCCCTGGCTCGCACCTTCGGCTACGCCTGCTTGGACTGGGCCACCTGCTTGGAGCTGAACCGCAATAGCTTCAGGCCTTCGGGCGGTTTGGAGAGGTCCCCGCCTCGAATCACGAATCTCCTGATCGCAGAGCACAAACGGTACGGCATGTTGGGCGGATACAACGACACGACCGTGGAGCCCTTCTCACTGCTCGGTCTCGGTCCCACGGCGCGCAGCTATGTGTATGGACAGCTACAGTACACTAGCAACCGGGACCCCGTGGATGTCCCCTGGATGCCGGATGTGGCTCAGGCAGTCGGCCGATCGCTGGACATGGACGAAGAGCGGCGACGCTTTGTGGTGGCCGGCCTCGAGCGGCCCGACGGCCTGGACCCGGTGGAGTATGAGGCGCTGTTTGGGGAACCCCTGGAGGACCACTTCGGCCAGGAGCTTTCCTGTGGCGTCGAGCGGGGATTGCTGGAGACGGTTCAGGATCGGATCCAGCGCAAGCCCCAGGAGCCCGAGGCGCGGTTTGCTGCGACGTTGCTCTTTGTGGACGACCCCACGTTGGATCTCGCCCTCAAGGATTTGGCTGGAGCCCAGTCCGGGCCCAATGCGTCCGGTGAGGACCTCTCCGGGGGGGGAGACAGGGCTCGGGCCGGCGCGGACCTCGCTCTGGTCCTGTATACCCATGGTCAGGAGGTCGTCGTGCACTTGACAGACCACTGGCCGGGCCGGCAGAGCTACCACCACAAGGGAGACTTCGCCTTTTTCCTGCCCAGCACTTTGCCGGAGGGCTCCTGTGAGTCCGGTACCCAGAATGCGAAGCTGCTGGCGACCTTCACCCGGGTGTTCGACCGGGTGGTGGTTCGAGAGTCTCCCACCGACTTGCAGGATCTGCACCGGCTCCTGCTGGCCCGCACGGGTCGATGACGTTTGGATCGAGCAGGTCCTTGGTGGACCGGGGAGTCCTGAGCGTGCGCCCCCACATGGGGGCGACATGGATGGGCTACTCGTTTCGTGCCAGATAGCTGGCGAGCTTTGGGGAGCAGGAGACCACTGACAGGAAGTCGTCGTCGGCGTCCCGGGCGAGCTCCATGGCGCGGGGATGGCTGTCGGTGGTGACGATGTGATCGATGAGGCCGCTTTTTCGGAGTCGCGTCAGGGCGTCTCCGGGAAAGAGACCGTGGGTGGCGATGGCGGAGATGCGGGTGGCGCCGGCGTCGCGGTAGGCCTTGGCCGCGCCGATGAGCGAGCCCCCTGTGCGGATCATGTCGTCGTAGATCACTACGGGGCGATTCTGTACCTGGGCGCTGACCGCCGTGACCTCGGTTTCGTCGCCGGACAGCCGTCGCTTGAACACAAAGGAGGCGGTGACGCCCAGCTCGTTGGCCAGGTACTCCACCCACTTGGCGCGGCCGGCGTCGGTACAGGCCATGACGAAGCCGTCGCCGCCCAGCCTACGGGCCGCCTCCACGATGGGGTCCATGGCCTGGAGATGTACGGGCCGGATGAGCCCGCTGAAGTAGTGCTGGATGCCTTCGGTGTGCAGGTCCAGCAGGACGATGCGGTTTCCCGAGCCGGCGGTGGGAATGGAGGAGATGAGCCGCGCGCGGGTCTTGGCTGTAACCACTTCACCGGGCTTGGCAGCCCGATCCATGGTGCAGTAGCCAAAGTAGGGCACCACCAGGGTGAGGGTGTGCGCGGCGTGGCCCACCAGACCGCACGCGAGGTCGAAGATCTCCAGAGTGTCGTGGTCGGTGATGGTACCGCCCACCACAGCCACGTCCCGGTACGCCACGTCACTGACGATACGTTGATAGCGCTCCCCATCGGGGAAGATCTGCTGTTCGAGCTCGCCCGGCTCCAGCCCTGGGGTTTTACACAGCTTCTCGGCGAGGTACCGGTAGCGCGTGGTGGAGAAGACCAGCAGAGGCTTTTCGGAGGTGGTACAGACCATGGCCGGGAGTATCTACGCCGCGGACAGGGGAGGTCAAGGTCGGGGTTTCGGTCGGGGTTTCGGCCGGGATTTCGGCCGGGGTTTCGGTCGGGGTTTCGGGTCGCGGTTTTGAGGTTTCTGGGGACCGCGCGGGTTGAGGTTGCACCGGTGGTGATGCGGAGGTGGACGGTGGACGGGGCCGCCGTTGTGCCAGACGATGGGAACCTGTCGCCACACTTCCCGAAGTAGCTCGCAGTAGCTCAGGTAGAACGCTGACATGGGCAGGGTGCGATGGTCTCCCCCGGTGGTGGCCACGGTGAGATTGCCGTCGGCCAGCGCCAGGTGCACCACCGGGCCCAGCAGCCGAAGGGAGTAGAGCCGTCGGCCCGTGCGCAGGTTCCACACGCCGACGAAGCCGTTGGCGAAACCGGCGATCACCGTGTTGAGGGGGCCGATGAGAAGGCTCACCACGGGGCTCGACGGGGTGGACTGGAACTGCGTGCGCGAGGCTGTGGGGTTGGCGGTGGCGCGCGACAGCTTGGAGATAGAGCCCCCCACGCGCCCTAGCACCAGGGTGTTGCCGAGCGCGGCCAGGGCGGTGACTTGTCCCTGGAGGGAGACGCGGCTTCGAAGGAGACCGTCTGGGCCGAAGACCAGCGCCTTGGCTTCGGTGGCCACGAGCAGCTCCCGATCCCGGACGCCCACGCCGATGGCCCGGCCCTTGGCCACCAGTTGGAGTCGTTTGCCCGCTCCGGTGAACAGCAGGACCGGCCCCTTGCGGATGCGCACCAGGCAGCCTCGTTTCACGGCCAATACGGCGGTCATACTCGCCACGGTCTGGTCGAAGACCCGTTTGTCCGCGCGAAGATCCCAGAGCTGGAGCCTGTCGTCGTAGGTGCGCAGGCAGAGCCAGGCGCCGTCTTCGGTCTCGTCTGCCTGGCGAGCCGATCTCTTGACCACCCGGCGCCAGCGGCGTTCCACCGGTGGTCGCATTTTCTGGGAGCGGTCCAGACTGAGCCAGCCCCGGTGGGTAACCAGCTCACGCGTGGCGAGGTGTAGCAGCGGCGCTCGCCACACGGGGCGAAGTGAGGCGACGTCCCACAGGTACACGGTTCCGTCCTGGTCGAAGGAGGCGACCTGGGCGCCGTCGAGGCGGAAGGCCACAGCGCCCACCGCGGTGGCGTGTCCGTGCAGGGTCCGCTCCACGGCTTCGGCGGGGCGCCAGATACGGATGGTTCCGTTCGAGAGCGCCGCCGCCACGGTTTTGCCCCCGGGCCCGATGGCCACATCCATGAAGCGGCCGGTCTGGATTTTGCCCAGTTGGCGCCCCGTACCGGTGGCCATGTCCCAGAGCCACACCTCCTGGCGGCTGCGGCTCACCACTTGACGCCCGTCATCGCTCATTTGCAACTGCTGAATCTTCTGGTGGTGTCGGGTCAGCTCACGGACCATCTTGCCCGTATGGAGGTTCCAGACCCGGATCCTGCGGTCCTTGCCGGCGGAGACGAGCACGTCCCCCCCCGGCCCGGGCCCAGGACTGAAGACCACCTCCCACACCACGCCATCGTGGCCTGGGAGGACGCGGTCGAGGCGGCCGTCGGTCGTGTGCCACACCCGGATGGAACCGTCGGTGGCGCCGGTGGCCAACCGCTTGCCGTCCCGACTGAATGCGAAGGAGCGCACCGGGCTGCCGTGGCCCCTTAGCACCTTGGGGCCACCGGGCGCGGCGAGGGTCCATAGCTCGGCCGTGGGGCGCGTGACGGAGAAGGTGACGAGCTGGCTGGCCTGTCGGTTGAATCCGAGGCCGTAGGGTTGCCCTCCCACCAGGACCTGGCGGAGCTTGCCGGTGGGCAGGTCCCATAGTCGCACCGTGTTGTCCATGGCGCCGGTGGCCAGGATCTTCCCCTTCCGGCTCATGACGAGGCTGATGATCACGTTGGTGTGGCCCGTGTCAATCCGGGTCTCCCGTTGGTTCCGTAGGTCCCGGAGCTTCAGGTGTCGATCGGAGTACAGGATCAGGTGTTCGAAGTCCGGCGTAAGCATGGAGGCGAAGTAGCGCTCCGTGTCTCGGCGGTCCACACGGACGCGGTCCGCCTTCACAGTGAGGTCCCAGACTCGAAGCGTCGACACCGTCTTGGTGACCAGCAGCGGTCTGGATGGATGGAAACGGACACTGTACACAGCGCTCTGGTGGCCCGATAGCGTGCGGACCACGCGGCCGGTGGCCGGATCCCAGATCTTGCCGTTGTCTCCGTTGCTCCCCGAAACAAGTCGTCCCGAGACACCGCTGTAGTGGAGGGACAGTACGGCCGCTTTGTGGCCGCGTAATGTTCTTTGGAGCCTGCCGTGGACAGGGTCCCAGAGTCGGATGGTATTGTCGAAGGACCCCGAGGCCAGCTGTTTCCCGTCCGGCGTCCAGGCCAGGCTGGCCACGGCGGACGTGTGGCCCTTGAGGGTGCGCAGCTCCTTACCCGACGCCACCTCCCAGATCTTTACCGTGCTGTCGGCGCGGGAGGCGGCGGTGGCCAACCGGTGGCTGCGGGGGCCGAAGCGCACGGCCATGATTCTGGCGCTGTGGCCCCTTAATACCCGGTGCACCTTGCGGGTGCGTACATTCCAAATCCGCACGGTACGATCCCTGCTGCCGCTGGCGAGCCATCGGCCATCGGGGCTGAAATCCAGCGCGGAGATGGGCTCGCCGTGAGCAGAGAGTCGGACCGGGGCGCCACCTGAGAGGCGCCAGAGCCAGATGGTTCCGTCTCGGGTACCGGCCGCCAGGTGACGCCCATCCGCGGAGATGGCCAGATTGCTCATCGTGCCCTTGGGGCTCCGAAGGAGGCGCACGATCCGGTGGGTGTCCACCCCGAAAAAGTAGATGGCCTTGTTGTTCTCGGCGCAGGTCACCAGGCGGCGCCCGTCTGGTGTGAAGATCACCGGGCACGAGCCGTCCACCGATCCGCGTTGCCAGTAGAGGGGGCGACGGCGCAGGCGGAGCCAGAGGGTGCGAGCCAGGGGGGAGTCTTGGAGCTCCAGTGACGCCCGGAGCCGTGCCCTCGCCTCGGGGAGGTGATTTTGCGTGAGGGCGGCGTTGGCGCCTTCTCGCAGGGCCTCGGACCAGTTGCGTTGGGCCCGGCGGAGGCTCGTCTCGGCGCGACGACGCTGCACCTGAGCGTGGCGTTGCTCCGTACGCGCGGAGTTTCGCTGGTGGGTGACCTCGCGTTTTTGGAAGGCCAGCACCACGGCCACTCCCGCCAGAATCGTGAAGCCGACGACCATGGCTAGGCGTCGACGACGGATCACGCGTAGGCGACGGGTCTGTCCCGCGGCGATGAACTCGCGCACCAGCTCGGGCACGCCACCAGAAAGGTGGGCGAGGGCGCCCCTGGCCTCCCGAAGGGCGTCGTTCTCCCAGACCTCCTCGGCCCGGCGTCCGCGCTTATGCCAGAGCGTGGCGGCCTGCGAGGCGTCCGCCAGGAAGGCGGTCTCTTCGCGGCTCTCCTCCACCCAGCGTCGCAGTCGAGCCCACCCTCCGATGAGTGACTCATGCACGATCTCGCACACCGTCTCGGTGGCCTCTCCAGAACGGGCCTTGCGGCGGAGCACCGTGCGGGCCTCGATGAGGCGGTCGAGCACCTCTGATGCCCCTGGGGCCAGCCCGTCGAGCAGCTCGGACCGAGACACCACCTGGCGTGTACCCGAAGAGGTGACCAGCCGGACCAGGAGCTGGCGGGCCGCGCTGACCTGGGCGGCCGAGAGACCATCGAGCACGCCGTCGGCGTGGTGCGCCAGGGCGCCAGCCACGCCGCCCACGGATCGGTAGGCCTCTCGGGTGAGGCGCTGACCTTTTCGGTCCCGGCGCTCCCAGAGCTCCTGCCCGGCGAACTGCAACAGAGGCAGGGCCGCGGCTTCACCGCGGACCTCATCCACCATCTCGTCCACCAGATCGTCGTCCTCGTAGTGGTACCCAACCTCCTCGAGGGGTCGTACGAGGATCTCGCGTAGCGCCTCGGCGCCGGGGCTTCGCAGCACCGTCACCCGGCTCAGTGCCTTACGTGCGGCGGTGCCTTCGGCCAGCCGGCCCAGGAAGTCGTCCCGCAGGGTGAAGATTACCCGCACGGGCCCGTCGGGGTCGTCCGAGGCGGTGCACACGGCCTCCATGAAGGCGGCGCGCTCTGGTTCGGAGTCCACCAGCGTGTACAGCTCCTCGAGCTGGTCCACGAAGAGCAGCACCCGCGCCTGCTCCTGGTCGGCGAGGGCGGTGAGCAGGAGCGCCAGGCGGGAAGGGGACTCCCGCAAAGACGCCTCGATGTCCTCGGGATTGAGGTCGGGCTCAGGCTCACGGCCGGAGCGAGGCGGCGGCGGACCGTCGTCCAGCGTTTCGACGCTGGGGGCTACCATCGTCTCGGCTCCCACGAGGTCGTCGTTCGTGTCCGCTGAGATGGTCTCATCCGTGCCCAGATCGATGGAATCCGAGACGGAACCACCGGCGACGAGGCGTGAGCCGGTGAGGAATCCGGTGGTGTCCCCGCGGACGAACCGCTGGGCGACGTTGCGCAGGGGGTGCGCGCCGGGTCGCAGTCGCAGCACGAGCCAGCGCCCTTGCTCGCGCAGCCGCGGCATGATGCCCGCCTGCACGAAGGAGCTCTTGCCCGCTCCCGAGGGGCCCACCACGGGCAGCACCGTCTCGGTACGCAGTCGCTCCACGAAGGCGGCGATCTCGTCGTCCCGCCCGAAAAATCGGTCGCCGTGCCGCTCGTCGAAGGGGAGCAGCCCGCGGAAGGGGCTCTCGGTTCGCGAGCGGGGCCGCCGCTCCACCTGCATCAGGGCCGCCAGCCGTTGGGCCACCAGATCCGCCGTGGGGCGTGCCGCCGGGTCCTTGGCCACGCACTCCCGGATGAGCGCCTCGAGGGGAGCGGCCACCTGGTTTGTGGTTCTCGGTAGCCCCACCGGCTCGTCGTCGGTGACCTGGGTTGCCAACGCCAGCGGTGTCGTCGCGCGGTAGGGGTGTTCGCCATAGACGAGCTGGCACAAGATGATGCCCAGGGCCCAGATGTCCGCGGTCGCTTCCACCGTCTCGGATCGCCACTGCTCCGGCGCCATGTAGGCCGGGGTGCCGCGCAGGCCGGCACCATCGGTCTCAAAGGTCTGCGCCGGGTGGTCGCTCTCGTCGCTCTCGTCGCTCTCGTCGCT
>JAOZUO010000105.1 GCA_029938605.1 Deltaproteobacteria bacterium
CAAGCGCAAGCGCAAAGGATCGCCCCGGGCGATCGAAGTGGCGGCGCGCGGGCCTGGTCGCCGTGGTGTGCTTGTTGGCGGCGCCCTTTGTGCTGCCTATGACCTGGAAGCTCGTCGAGACCCGGGTGCTGCCCGTGGGGCAGATCACCAACGTCAAGGAGAAGGGGCCCTTTTTGCGGGACTTCCGAGCGATCCTCGCCCAGGTGTGCCGAGCGCGCAAACAGCCCGGCGCCGGCTTCTTCCGGCTGGGGTACCTGTCGGCCTTCAATGACCACGAGATGGCCAACGGCGCCACCTACTGTGATGTGCCCGAGGTGAAGCTGAGCTTCATCCCGTCGGAGACCTTCAAGTACCGCGCGAACTTGAGCCCGGCGTCGGTGCCTCGATCCAAGGAGGACTACCGCGCCCTCAACGTGCGCTTTCTGATGGTCAACGGGACCCGCCCGGCGCCGTCGGGAGCGCGTCAGGTGGTGCGTCGCGGGCGTCTGGCGCTCTACGAGATACAGGACTACCGCCCGGAGCGCTACACGGTGCTGCGTCGCGTGGTCGGTGACGGCGGGGTGTCGGGCTACCAGCGGGTGGATCCGGCCACCCTGGGCTTGAAGACGCGATTTTCCGACGAGGAGATCACCATCCGGGCCTCGAATGTGCCGCCGGATCATTTCCTGGTACTGCACGTGGCGCACTTCGCCAACTGGCGGGCCAGCCGAGGCTCGACCGACCTCGCCATTCGCGCGTACGACGAGCTGGCGCCCAGGGTCAAAGGGCTTATGATGGTGCCCCTCAAAAATGGGGTGACGGTCTTTTCTTACCAGTCCCTCTGGGTGGATCACCTCAGTCGCCTGCTGACGGTGCTGACGGTGCTGCTAGTGATCTTCATCGTCGTGGCGCGCGCGCGGCCCCGGCTGGCTGAGCCGGTGGTTACGAGGCTGGGCCCGTGGGTGAGGCGGCTCGGCCGCCCGGCGCGCTGGGCCCTGGCGGGGGTGTTGTTGTTGGCGGCGCTGTGGCTGGTGGCCAAGGGGGTCGGCATAGTTCCGCGCGCACCGGGTCCGCGATCCCTGACCCATGAGATCAGCGACGCTCAGGTGTCGGTGCGGCTCAAAAATGGTCGGGTTAAACGGTGCACTGTTTTCCAGATGGGGCGCTGGATCTGCGGAAAAGGGCGGCGTTGGGTGGGGCCCGTGGCGGAGGAGTGGAACCTGCTCAATCGCTTTGGGCTTTGGGCTCACCCCCATGAGCACGGCACCCTGGTCATCTCCTACCCGCGACAAAAGCTCGGCAGCGGGCTGGAGATCCACTATGGCGTACTGCAGTCGGGCGGCGTGGGGGCGCCGGTGACCCTGGACGTGTTCGTGGATGACAAGCGTGTGGGTCAGGTGCGTTGGCCGCGGACCCGGGGCCGCCCGGGTTGGGCCGGCCGTCCCTATACCATCGACACCCGCGCCCAGAAGGGACGTCGGGCCACGGTGCGCTTCGAGGTTAGCACCACCCACATCGGCGGACGACACTTCGCCTTCGACGCGCGGTTACTGCCGTAGATGATCATTTCAGCCCAGCGCGTGCGTAGGCTCGTTACACGCCCTGTAAAAGCTTTGGGGGGCGTGAAGCTATTGCCCTGGCTTCCCCGGCTGGTGGCCCTGGCCGTGGCGTTGCCTTCCCTGGTGGTGCTGTACTACATCTTCTGGGCGCGCCTCTCCTACCCCCTGGACCTGGAGTGGATGGAGAGTGGCGTACTGGTCACCGCCAAGCGGGCCATGGACCAAGCGCCGCTGTACGCTTCGCCTACCCTGGACTTCGCGAGCTTCTGCTACCCGCCGCTGTATCCAGTGGTACTGGGCTGGCTGGGGCGTATCTTCGGGCTGTCATACACCCTGGGCCGAGCCCTGTCCGTCCTCGCCTTCACGGCCATCCTTTCACTGATGGCACACGCGGCCTGGCGCGCGGCTCGGGAGGCGGCACCACGCTTGTGCGGGCGCGGAGCGCCCTGGTATCGACGTCCCACCCTGGACGGGGCGGCCTTTGCGGCGGTGTCCATGGCCTCGGTGGCGGTGGCCTACGGCTGGACCGGGGCCTGGTATGACCTGGTGCGAATTGACATGGTCTTTTTGGCGCTGTCGGTGGGCGCGTTCTACGCCCTGGCCGCAGGCCACCGCTCGGTGCGCGGCGTGATCCTCGCCGGCGTACTGTTGGGGTTGGCCTACCTCACCAAGCAGACCGCGGTGTTCTTCATCGTGGCCGCGGGTCTGGCCCAGCTCCTGCTTCGGGCGCGGCTGCTGCCGGTGCTCGTGGTCACCGTGGGCGTCGTGGCCGGTCTGACCACCCTGGCCTACAATCGCGTCACGGACGGCTGGTTCTGGTTTTACATTTTCGATCTGCACCAGTCCCACCAGATGGACTCCTCCTTCGTGTGGAGCAAGGCGCCGCGCCACCTATGGACCCATGGGCGGTGGCTCTATCTGGGCTGTGGCGCGGCGGTGATCTGGTGGTCTTTCGCCGCGGTGGTGCGCCGTCGCCTGGCGCCGCACGCCCCCCTGTGGCTGTTGGGCGCCTTGGCCGGCGTGGCCGCTTCCACCGTGGGGCGCTCCACCCAATGGGCCTTTGACAATGCCTACATTCCGGGGGTGGTTCTGCCGGCGATATTTTGCGCGGTGGCTGCGGCGGAGGCGTGGGGGATGTTGGTTGCCAACGACCCGGAAGCCACCGGCTGGCGTGGGCGCGTGCTCGCTCGACCACGGCTGCTTTGGGCCTGCGCGTGGTTGCCGGCGGCTCTGGTGGGGATCGGGGTGCTGTCGGCCGGTGTGCCTGAGACGCGGCGTTGGGTCCCCGACGCCCAGCAGCGGTCCGAGGCCCGGCGGTTTCTGGTTCAGCTCAAGCGAATGGGCCGTGAGGGAGAGGTGTTCGTGCCCTATCACCCCTACTACAACGTGCTCGCCGGAGGACGGGGTCACGGTCACATCATGAACGTCAACGACGTGGCGTGGACCCGTCGCGAGGTATCGGGAGGACTTATGGGCGACGCCTCCAACCGTCGCGCCAAGGTGCTGGCCGCGCGTCGGTCGCTGCTGGGCTCCATTCGCGCGACCCTGCGGTCGGACCGTTTTGTGGCGGTGATCCACGACAGAAATGTGGTGCATCGCTGGACCCGACAGGGGCAGCGAGCCGTGCTGCGCCCGCGTGGTGCGTACCTCGCTCAGCTACCGGGGCTCACCACCTACTTTCGTCCGGAGCTGGATCTGGCGTGGCTCCGAGCCGCTCCGCGGACCCTATCGGGCAACCCTTCGGCGCCGCGCTTTGTGTGGCGCCGACTGCGGCCGGCCCGCCCCCGCCCTCTGGCCGGGAGCCGTGTGGTGTTCGACTTCGAGACCGGTGGTCTCGCCGGCTGGACCTTCGAGGGGACCGCCTTTGGACGTGGCGCGGTGGACGGGCCCCTGTGGGATCCCCGTCGTCGTGGGGCCCAGGGGCTCGTGGGCGGTGCCGGTGGCCGGCGCTGGGTCAGCTCCTTCCACGGTGGAGACGCCGCCACCGGCAAGCTCACGTCGCCGTCCTTTCGGCTGGATCGCCCGGTGCTGCGGTTCCGCTTGGGGGGCGGGCGGGATCTGGCGCGGCTCTTTGTCGGTCTGCGGGTGGATGGTCAGATGGTTCGGCGCGCCACGGCCAGAAACAGCGAGCAGTTTCGTTCGGTAACCTGGGACGTGCGCTCCTGGCTGGGGCGCGACGCGAAACTCGAGATCGTGGATGCGTCCACCGGTTCCTGGGGTCATCTCCAGGTGGACGAGGTCTGGCTGGGATCCCGTTAGGGCCCTTGGGGAAGGCGGCAAGAGAGGCCTTCTCGAAGGTCTCTAGAACTGAACGTCCACCACCATCACGGTGATGTTGTCCTTGCCGCCCCGGGAGTTGGCCAGGTCCACCAGTCCCCGGCATGCGACGTCGGGCTCCTTGGCGCCGTGTGTTTCAATCTCTCCATCGAGGAGGTAGCCGTGCAGGCCGTCCGAGCAGAGAATGAGTCGATCTCCGGCTTGGGCGATGAGGTCCGTGACGTCCACCTCCACGTAGTCGAGGTGGCCCACAGCGCGCGTGATCACGTTCTTACCGGGTGCCTTGGCGGCCTGCTCGGGAGTGAGGAGACCGTGCTTGAGCTTGTAGTTGATCAGCGTGTGATCTTCGGTGATCTGGGTGGCCTTGCCGTCGCGCAACAGATAGACGCGGCTGTCCCCCACTTGGCCAATGAGCACGAGGGTGTCCAAGACCAGCGCCATGGACATGGTGGTGGACATACCCTTGCGGTCGGGCTCCTGCTGGGCCATGGAATGGATCAAATAGCAGGCGGCCTGGATGCCGCTCTCCACCATGCGCCGCAGGGAGTAGAAGACCTCCTCGGAGGGGTTCTCCACATACTGTCGGGTGAGCGGATCGTGGCGGATGATCCAGTTCTGGATCTGCTCCACCGCCTCGGCGCTGGCCACCTCTCCCTTGGCGTGTCCACCCACGCCATCGGCCACCACGTACAAGCCGCGGCTGTCATCAATCAGGAAGGCGTCCTCGTTGTGCTGGCGTCGCCGCCCGACGTCGGTAAGCCCGTATCCTTTGTTCATGGGGTGTTCCGTTTCACAGGAAATACATAATGGTTCACAGGAAATATATAATGGCAGTCTCAATATTTTTTGCAAGAGAAGGAATGCTATCGTTGGCGGGTTTGGGTCGATATAATCCTTAGATTATGGGGTACGTCGATTCAGTTGCAGTGCTGGCGGAGATCCTTGCGCAAGCCCCGACTCAGCTCGTGGCCGATTGGGTGGATGCCCTGAACGCAGATCCCACCTGCCGGCCGCCCGAAGCGATCGATGAGCTCGAGTCTTTGGCTCCAGCGCTGCTCGAGAGCCTGGCCGAGGCGTGCGGCGATGGCTCGGCGGACCTGGCTGCGGATCACTTCCGTGACGCGGTACGGGACTTTTCTTTTTTGGGCGGGCGGCTGGAGAGCAAGGGGGCGAGCCCCTCTTTGCTGGTGCGGCTCATGGCCACGTTGACTGACTGTCTGGAGCCGGACCTGCATACGCCAGACCTGCGGCGTACCTGGCGTCTCCTCGAGGTGGGGTTTTCGGCGATAATGCTCGAGACCTACTGTCTGGGTTTACAGGCCCGAGAGCGCGCGGTGTTGGCGGAGGTGCTGGAGAAGCATACGCCCATCATTCGGCTTCAGGGGGATGTGCCCGCCCTGATCGTAGTGGGGAGCCCCAGCCGGCAGGCCCTGTCCATACTGCTGGGGCGTCTTTTGCTGGAGGTGGCTCGCATGGGATCGGACGTGCTGCTTGTGGACTTCACCAACGCCCAGCCTTTGCGGCGGTCCGTGTTGGGGGTCATCGAGGAGCTACTCGACCACCGGAAGCTGCAGCAACGACAGGTCCTGGTGACCGCCCTGGCGACTCCGGAGCTGCGGGAGCTGCGCGCGCGGCTCGGCCCGCGGGACAATGTTCGTTTCTACGATAGTTGGGGTGAAGGCCTTGAGCAGGTGACCTCCTGACGCCAACGTCAGGTTCTGGGCTGGGTGTAGAATTCTAGAGGTGGGCGCGGAATTCTAATCCCTGTCGGGACGGGAGGCGCTGGGCATACCAGGAGCCTCATGGGGAGTAGGGAAACAGTAGATTTTAGTGGAAAACCGCTGAGTTGCAGAGTGAGAGTGAGAGTGAGAGGGGAGTAGTGGCTCCTGGATTTTTTTGTTTCTTAGTCTTTTCCGTGCAGGCCGGAGGCCATCTTACGGGTGGCTTTGTGCTCAATGTCGGTCAGCCCGATGATATTTGTGTCTATGGGGCGCCCGAAAATAAGCGCTTCCTTATACGCTAGGGCTTCCTTGGCCGCGTTTTGGAACTCTTCCATGAGATCCACCGAGACCTCGAAGTCTGTACCGTAGACAAAGCGAAGCCGGGAGTACCTGCCGTCGCAGAGCCTATCGAGTACCCGGTAGGCTGCTCGAAAGGTGTTGGCGATCTCCACCTTGTTCAGGAGTTTGCCTTTTAAAACAAGCTCTAAGGTCTCATCCTTTTGTGTAGGCATTGACTGTCGCATGTTCATCTTGCACCCACCTGTTGGGCTCGGCTGTTGGGCTTGGTTGGTTAAGTACAACCAGAATTTCTTATATATTCTGTAAAACAGAGCGCTGGTTGTCAACCCTCAATGATGACCTGGATCACGACTTGGGGTAGAGCCGCACCGTTCCCGGAATGATCCGAAAAGTTGCCTCCATTCTCTGATCGATCCAAAATAGACTCATGAACTCGCGGAGCTACATCCAAGGACCTTACCGGGTAGGGGTTCGGCGTGGGTTGCGGTCGTTCACCCAAGAGGCGTTGTACGCTTTTGGTGGGTTGGCCGCGGTGGCCTACGTCATCTACGCCCTGGTGGTCTGAACCGCGCAATTCCCCGTCCGACCTCGAGATTTCCCTGAATCGAGTTGTCTACTACTCACCCTTGCGGGTGGAGGAGAGGGCCTTGAGAGCCTCAACACGCTTGGGATCGGCAGTGAATAGGACCAGTTGCTGGTGAGTGCCGGATCGAAGCCAGAGGATTCGGGTAGAGGCGAGGGTCAGGACCCACATCCGGATCCCGGTAGGCTTTTTGCCGGCGTAGGCGTGGCGGGCGATGGTCCGTTGCCGTAACGTTCCGTACCGCGCCCTGAGCACCTGCTCGAAGGCCGTGTCCCTGGACAGGATCTTCACGTGCAGCCGGTACATCTTGTCGTCGAGGAAGTACACCTTGCTCGTGAGCACTCCGTCGGGTCCGGGCTTGGCGCCCTTTTTCCGTCGGACTGTACACCGTGTTACGCGGCTGGCCTGTCCAGGCTTGATCCAGCGCGTGTACAGTGCTTCGCCGTCAAAGTAGGTTACGTTCTGGGCCGGTGAGCAGTGCACCCGCAGGCCCGCGTCGCGGAGGTGCTTTACGGCATGCTTACGCTCCATGCCGATTCGGAGCCCTTGCCACTGGGGGGCCGTAACCGGCGGGTTCGAATGCTTCTTCTTCGCGCAGGCGCCGAGCCCCACCACTGCGATCAGCCACAGCAGCGGAGTCAGGGACCGTCGAACGGTTAGGGCCCGACTCAGGGCCCGGGGAAGCGTCGGGAATGGACGGTGCATGGTTTGGTGCTCCTGGCGTTGACTGCTCGGTCCCGAAGGCTACGCCAAGGGTAGGGATCTTGGCAAGAGGGCCGGTGCCCGGATTTCCGGTGCACGGTACGGGGAGGTTGTCGTAGGATGGCGTGTGATGCGACCCATGGTGAACGGTGACCAGACAGCTACCCGGGCGGCAGGGGGGCGGTTGATCTGCGTCTGGTTCTGTATCTCTGTCGCTGTTATCGTTTCCTGTGGTCGCACCAAGCTGAAGGTCAAGCCCGGGCAACGTGACGCGGCAGTGGTCACCCGAACGCCGGGTGCGGCGGTGGACAGTCCCCGACGACCTGACGCCCTGGCCGCTTTGCTTGCTCATGTTCCCGGGCGGGCCACCTGGTTCGTGGGGCTGGGGCGGCCGGCGGCGCTGGTGCGCGGCGCGGCTCGTTTCTGGAAGCTGTTGGCCCAGATCCCGGATCTGACCGCGCCCATGGCCCTGGTGGCCCAGCGGGTGGGGCGGGCCGTGGGGGGCTGGCCACCGCCAGTGACTCTGTGGAAGGACCTCGGGATCGATCCGGGAGGCGGCATTGTGCTGGTGGGCGTGGACTCCGGGGCCAACGGGCGGTCAGGCACCCTCGCTTTGGCCTACACGTTGACCCCCCAACGACTGCTCAAACGGCTGGTGGGGCCGTTAGGCGTCCCCGTGGGCGCCACGGCCCAGGCGAAGGTTCAGGGGATCGGAGCCTGGTGGTGTGGACCCGTGTCGGTGGGGGTGGCCTGTGCCTCTTCGCGTGCGCTGCTCAAAGAGAGCGCGGCCCTGGGCGCCAAACCCCCGTCCCAAACGCTGGTGGCGCGCTTGCCCGCCCGCCACTTTGGTGGCTCCGACCTGGTAGGCGGCTGGCGCAGCCAGTCAGGGAAGCCCATGACCATGGCCATGGTGCGGTTCCGCTCCCGGGGGATCGGGGCCCGGCTGCGGCTCCGTGGCGGGGAGCTGGCCCGTTGGCTTGGTTGGCTCGGCACGAGCAGAGCGGTTCGACCTCGACCCGTGGGCGCTGTCGCCGCCCTGTGGCTGAACCTCGATACCACGAGGGTTGCGACCCTGGTGGGATTGCTGCCCGCGAACGCCATCGAGACCCCAGGGCCGGGACCTTTGTCTCCGGCGGCGCTGTTGAAGCAGTGCACGGGTGAGGCGATGCTGGTGGTGGGGCCTGGAACATGGCACCTCCGAGCGGTGCGTAGGGCCTCCCCCGTCGGGCATGGTCTCGGGCTCCGTCCCAGGCTCCGTCCCGGGCTTGGGCGGCCCGTTCGCTGGACGGTGTCAGGCTGGCCCGTCTGGGCCCGGGCCCCCGCCGGGAGCCTCATCATCGCTTCGGCCGCGGTCGCCACCCGTGGACCGCCGGTTGCGACCGGGGGGGGGAAAAAAACCCGTGCTTGGCGAGGGCTGGTGGCCGGGACTGCCTCCCTGGCGGCGCAGGTCCCTTTGATGGATCCCCTGGAGCTTCTGTCCCCGGCCCAGCGGGTGCGGATGGTGGCGGCCCTTGCTGGGTTGCCCGCGGGAGAGCGCGCCTTTGTGGGGCTTGCGCGCGGGTTGTTGACGTTACTCGGAGAGGCGGAGGTGTTGGTGGAAAAAACGTCAGACGGCGCCCTCTTGCGGGTCTCCTGCGTCTCGGCGGCCGGCGGCTCGATCTCCGAGCAGCGGGTCTTTGGGCGGCTCTGGCGCGCCAAGTGGCAGGGCGGCGGGTTCTTTGATCGCCAGGGGCTTAGGCGGATCGCCTCGCGTTTCGGTTCCAAGCCCCTGGGCCGCCTGGCCCGTGCGGTGCAGGGGATGCGATTGGCCCCGTTTCCGAGCCGGTGGCTCACAGACTCGCTGCTCGGTCTGCTCCGAAGTCTGTCAGGTCCTGAGCTGTCCTGCGCGGTTTTGGCGTCCCGGCTGCAGCGATGTCGGGAGCCGCTGGCCCGGCTGCGGTCACCGACACGATGGCGCGAGATGGAGACCATGATTCTGCCCGCCCACCGCCGTCGTATGCGACGGGTGCTGTTGGCCCGGGCCCGTCGGGAGGAGCAGGCCCTTGGCGCCCACTGCGATCGGCTCGCCGGCCGATTGGAGAACGGTCTGAAGGTTCGCGCCTGTCTCGGGGCGAGTGACTGTTCGAAGTTCGCTCGTTGCCTGGTAGCTGCGTTCACTCCTTGAACCTGCCCCGGTTTGGTGGACACCGAAAAGGGGTTATTATCCCTACGAGGTCCACTTATGGAAAAACCAAGAAAGTACACAATCGAGTTCAAGAAGGACGCCGTTCGGCTGATGCTCGCACGCGGCACTCGGACCATGGAAGATGTTGCGGCCGGGCTTGGCTTGCCGCTTCTGCACCTTGACGTCGGTGATCATCGCCATGGCCTGCCCTCGCATAGGCGGGGGACCATTTGTGCTCCGCATTCGAATCGCAGGGTGTCTATACCGAAGCTACTTGCGACTCATCCAGTAGCCCGGTCTGCGTTTGGCATGTGCGAATGCCGCCACTTCCACATCGTCCTCGCTGAAGGTGAAGAACACGACGTAGGGGAAGCGCCGAATCAGAAGCTGGTGGTACGGGTAGCCCGTCTTCCACACCGGAAACACTTCTGGGTTGTCGTGAATTCGCTCGAGAGCCCGATCGATGACGGCTACCAGCTCTGCGCCGAGACCAGCGCGCCGTTCCTCATACCACTCAGCCGCGGCCATGAGCTCGGCCTCGGCCTCTGGCAGGACACGAAGTCGCCTCACCGCCGGGCCAGGCGATCGAGGATTCGTGACCGAACCGCTGACCACTCGGGAGCCGGCTGACCGCGTCTCTCCGCGGCCTGGCGTCGACGCTCAAGCTCTGCGAGCCAGGCGTCATCCCAGTCCGCGTCGGCAGGCCCGTCTACGCTCGCGATCAGTTCGGACGCGACTGCCAGTCGCTCATCTTCGCTGAGCTGCAGTGCCTCGGTGACCAGCTTTTGTGCCGAACTCGACATGCTACCAGTGTAGCAGAATCGCCGGGGATGAGTGATGCGTCGATACAATTCTTGTTGAGAGGGCGAAGGACGCTGCTAAGCGGGGTGGATAGCTGAGCTGGGACTTCGGTGAGCCGTGAATCACCATCCACGAAAAGCTCGCCTGGTTAGGATACGACACGACGATGGACTTAGGGGCGAATGCTACGGCCGATGGTCCACAGGGAGTGACTCGGACAGGCCATGACCATGCGTCTCGCCGATGAGATCCATCAGGTTGACCAGTTCTTCTTTCCCTCAAGCGCACCCAACCGTAGGATTACCTGCAGGTAGCCCCCAGCGCTTTTTTCAGCATTGTACTGCGTTGCCATCCAATGCGTGAACCCGCTCCGTGATGAGGACTCGACTGAGGCCGCCCACGAAAGGGCCGCTATCAACGTATCCAGGTACCGCGCCGATCCACCGGGGAGAGGCCAGACCGATTGAATGAGTTTTTTCTGGTTCTTCATGCCGATACCATCTCTCTGAACTGAAACCAGTAATCTTCTGGGCAGAAGGGGCCCGTCCCGTTCTTCGATCCCGTGTACCGGGCATCCAGCTCTGAGAAAATCTAGCGAATAATATCACAGGATTCGGGGACAAGTTTAAGGCTGTTGCCCGGTTGTCGTGAGGAACGCGCTGAAAGTGGCAGCCCGCTGAACGGGCCGGAGCGACGGGTGGTGGAGTGGAGGGGATGTGGAGGTGATCCAAAATCTTCGCCATGGTGTCGTATGCGACGGACGCTGTTGGACCGGGCCCGTCGGGAGGAGCAGGCCCTTGGCGCCCACTGCGATCGGCTCGCCGGCCGATTGGAGAACGGTCTGAAGGTTCGCGCCTGTCTCGGGGCGAGTGACTGTTCGAAGTTCGCTCGTTGCCTGGTAGCTGCGTTTAGGGCCCTTACTCCTCCAAGGTGAAACTCTCCAGAAACTCTCCGATGGCGCCGTTGACCGTGGCGGGCTGTTCCTGCATCACCATGTGACCCGCGTTCGGGACTGTGCGGATCCGGCTGTCGATGATGCCGGCCGCCAGCTGCCCCATGCGCCCGGCGCTTACGAGCTGGTCCTTGTCACCGGCGATCAGGAGTGTGGGCACGGCGATCTTCTCCAGGCGCTGGCGCACGTCGAAGCGAGCGCAGGCCTCGAAGTCGGCCCGGGCCTGGTCGCGGCTGACCTGCAGGGGGCCGGTGGTGAACCGTGCCACCAGGCGAGAATCCGTAGTAGGCGCGTAGGCGGTTTGAGCGAAGAGCTCTCCGAGCTGGTCGAAGCTCGTGTCGATGGCCGCGAAGACGAAGTCCGACACCGGAAGCCGGGCGCCCGTGGCCAGGAGCACCAGGGCAGGGATCCGCGCCCGGTGATCCAACGCCAGGGTCAAGGCCACGGCCCCTCCCATGGAATGGCCCACGGGAATGAACTGCTCGTGGCCCAAGGTGGTGGCGAAGGCCGCCACCAAGTTCGCGTAGTGGCCAATGTTCACGTCCGAAAGAGCGGGGTGGGATCCGCCGTGGCCGGGCAGGTCCAGGGTAACGACTTGGGCGGCGTCAATGCGACGCTGCTGCAGCCACACATACTGGCCGCCGGCGGCGCCGTGGATCAGCACCAGCGGCGGAGCTTGAGTCCTCTCCCCGTGGACGCGGTATCGGATCTCGTACTGGTCTATGATCGTCGTGGGCATATGGGGGATCCGAAACCCTGGCCTCGAAATTCGCAGCGCGGTCTGGCGTGGCGGGGTAAAGCCGCCACGCGGATTAGCGTTGCACGAACTGGCCGCAGTGGCCGCAGAAGCGTCCCTGGGGCACCAGGCCGCCGCCACAATGACCGCAGAACCGGGGTTCTGGAGCGGCCGGGACCGTGGGTTGACCGTAGCCGACAGCGGGAACATGACCGTGGGGCCAGGCGCTGGGCCACTGGTAGGATCGGGCGATGATGGTGGGCATCATCATGCCGAAGCCGAGCCCGAGCCCCAACCCCATGCCATCAGACATTGGAGCTCCGAGAACCGACGACAGCGAATTGGAAAAACGAAGGCATCAACAAGATCATAGTGCCTCCCAGTGTGTCTGTCGACCCTCTCCCCTATCCCGACTGGGGGTTTGCTATAAGTGGGGGTGATGATTCCCCTAGATGATCAGCGTGCCGAAAAGACCGTGCAGGAGCTGTCGCGTCGGTTCGGGCTGCGGTGGGTGGACCACAGGGTGGGGGACCTGCGGTTGCGTTTCGCGGAGATTCGGGATGTGGATCCTTGCGTGCGCGCGGTGTATCCACGGTGTCTGGTGGACCACGGGGACGCACCGGTTTGGATGATCAGTTGGCCCGCGGCTTTTGGTTTGGCCCAGTACCTGGTGCACGAGTGCTCGTTGGGCGGTGGGGCGGTTTTGGAGTTGGGTTGTGGGACGGCCGTGGTGGGCGTCGTGGCGGCGGCGGCGGGGGCGCGGGTGCACTGCACGGACTACGATGACATCGCCTTGGCGGTGGCGAGACACAACGTAGTGGTCAACGGGCTTCAGGGCGTTCGGCTGTCGCGGCTAGACTGGTACGATCCGGAGATCGGGGAGCGTTTTCCCTTTGTCGTGGGATCGGAGATTACCTACCATGAGGTGGCTTTCGAGCCGCTGTTGGGGGTGCTGGATCGGGCGGTGGCGCCGGGGGGGACGGTGGTGCTTTCGGATATTTTCCGGCGGCAGACGGATACGTTTTTGGACTTGGCGCGGGGGCGGGGCTGGGAGATAGAGACCCATCGGAGGATGGTACACCTGGCGTCCGAGAGCCACGCGATTCGGATTGCCGTATTGCGGCGGTAGCCCAAAGATCGCTCGCTACGTGGGAAGGGGGAGGGGGGATGGGAACGGATGGGTTTCAGGGGTCTATGATTCCGGCTTCCACGGCTACCCGGTAGTAGCAGAAGGGGTTGTCGAAGCGGTTGCCGGTGTGGGAGTGGGCGGTCCAGGAGCAGCCGCCTCGGCAGATGTCGTTGTAGCGGCAGGTGTGGCAGAAGCCGGCCAGCTGGTCTACCGTGAACTTGCGGTTGTAGGCGAAGGTGTCGTCGTCACACCAGATTTCGGTCAGGCTTCGGTCGCGGAGGTTGCCTTCGCTGAACTGGTCCTCATTGTTTAAGGCCGAGGGGAGAGAGAGGCAGCCTTTGATGTTGCCGTCGCTCTCTATGCCAAGCACCTGGCAGCCTGCCCGGCAGCCCACCCAGAAAAAGACCCGGGCGCCGCGATCGCGGATGGTCTTTTCGTATTTGCCGTAGTAGCCCACGTTGTCAGCGGCGTAGACCCTGGGGAGCTTGTCTTCCGATCGCAGGCGGGCCACCTCGGGTATGATCTCCAGCAGATCCTCGGGCACGATGACCAGGTCTCTGTTGTCGGCCATGTTGCCCGCCGGGTTGCCCAGCTGTAGCTGCCAGGAGGCCACGTTGTGCTCGTGGAGCAGGTCGCGCATGTCCGACAGGGTGTGCAGGTTTAACTTGTTGATGGTGCTCACACAGGCCGCGGGAAGTCCCTCTTCCCGACAGGTGTCAAAGGCGTTTAGGACTTCTTGGAAGTTGCCCTTTTTGCGCATGCGATCGTGCACCTCCTGTAGCCCGTCCAGGCTGAAGGCCGCCGACTCCAGCCCAGCCTCCTGGGCCATGCGGGTGTGCTTCTTGGTCCACGTCTTGCCGTTGGAGATGATGTTTACGCGCACACCCTGGTCTGTGAGACGCTTGCCCACCGTGTGCCAATAGGGGCTCAGGGTGGGTTCGCCACCGCTCAGGGTGACGCGCTCGGCGCCCAGGGCCGCCAACTGATCGGCCACGTCCAGGGCTTCGACCTCGGTCAGCTCGTTGTCGCGGGCCTTTCCGGCGCGGGAGCCGCAGTGGCGGCAGCGAAGGTTACAGGCCAGGGTCAGTTCCCAGACCACGTTGCGGGGGTAGAAACCGAGGCGTTTTAGGTATTCGATCATTGGGCAGTCTCGCTGGTCTCGTTGGGTTTGCTAGTCTTGCTGGGGCGGAGGGCCCATGTACAGGGGGATGGAGCCCGCATCCTCGTCCACAGCGGCGTCGAAGGGGGAGGCGTAGTCCGGCTCGGGGCCGGCGTCGAAGGGGGGCGCCATGTACGGTGGCATGACCCCGGTGTCCACCTCGGCGTCCACCTCGGCGTCTAACGCTGCGTCAAAGGGCGCCATGTACGCGGCCTGGGCGGCATCTTGGGACTGGGCGTCGCTTACGGCGTCGGTGAGCACCGCGGCGTCCTGAGTGGAGCCCACGGCGGTCTGGTCACAGCCGGCAAGCCCGAGGGACGCCGCGAGCAGCGGCGGCGCGAGCCAGGGACCGAGGCGCCGTCTGAGTCGTCGACGGGGAGCCTGCCTGGTGGCGATGTCCGCCATTACCTGCCGCAGGAGCTTGCGCATCTCAAAGTCGCTCATGATCACATCTCCTTCTTGCTGCGTAGTATATGCTGTTTAAAGCAGGTTTTGTGCCAAAAGGTCTGTTCCCCTGGAGGCACAAACGACGGGAAAACCACGAATCAGCCTCTCAGAAATCTGAGGGTTTCGCGGATCCATATCTGTTTGGGGGGCGAAAACCGATTAGGGGGCGAAAACCGACAGGGTGTTGACGAAGCCCCCACGAATAATGAACATTGCGCCCGCGTGGTGACAGTCCGGTGACATATTCGTCCTACTGTACACCGCAAAGGATCCAATGCATGGGTGAGCTCAGTTCCACTGTCCCGTCTTTTCCTGGTGGAGTCCGGCGCTCCGAGCGGTTCTCTTGCTACTCGCATTTGACGGGCGCTCTGGCGGCTGTGGTGGGCACGGCTGTGTTGGTCTTGGTTGCCGCCGACTCTTCCCGAACCGCCATTTCCATGGTCTACGGCACGTCCATGGTGTTCATGTTCACCGCCAGTGCTCTGTACCACGCCTTCAAACAGGCCGAGGACAGCCAGTCTCTCTGGCGTCGGCTCGACCACCTCGCCATCTTCTTCATGATCGCCGGCAGCTACACGCCCATCTGCTGGGTCCATCTACAGGGGGCCTGGCGCTGGTCTATTCTGGGCACGCAGTGGGGCTTTGTGCTGCTCGGACTGGTGTTCAAGCTCCTGTTCATCCGCTCACCGCGCTGGATCACCGCGACCATCTACGTGATCATGGGCTGGGTCCTGATCATCCCCATACAGCGGCTGCTCGCGAGTTGGGACGCCGTCGAGACCGCCTTTCTAATGAGCGGTGGCATCGCCTACACCCTGGGCGCGGTGATCTATGCTCTCAAGCGTCCGAACCCCTGGCCCGGCGTTTTTGGTTTTCACGAGATTTTTCACATCGCCGTGGTGCTCGGCGCCGCCTTCCACTATGCCGCCATTTTCCGAATGATCGCCTAAAGCCGAATGATCGCCTGAAGCCGAATGATCGCCTGAAGTTGTCCGTTTCTCAGAAGACCCGGTGGGGATCGTCGGACCATCGCTGTCGGCCGGGATCGAAGGGTAGGAGCACGGCTACCAGCTCCCAGGACCCCGGAGGCTTGGGACGCTCCTGGTCACGAGGTCGACGCTGGGGCGGCGTGCTCGCCACAGGCCGCTCCATCCTGGGGGCTTGGCCATCGGTGAGCACCATGGGTAGACGGAAGGGCAGCCAGCCGAGCAGCGCCACCTCGTGGGGAATATCGGGATTGCCGCAGCCGTCATTGTGCGGCGTGAGGGGCTGGGACGGATCCGACGAGCACGTCTGCGATTCGCAGGTGTTCCTAGTCGCTATCACAGAGGGATCTTCGGGGAGATCTCCTAGGAGAAGCCGTCGGACAACGGACCGTGGCGTCTTGGCGAAGAAGCGGTTCGCGTAGTGGGGGCGGCTCCAGGCCGGTGTCTGGCTCGATGCGCGGATCACGTTCCCGGCGGCCTGCTCGAAGGAGGACCATCGGCACGTGCGGCACTGGGATGGGTACATGAGCGCGTCGGGGCTGCTGGAGTGGGCCAGACCCCACACATGGCCGAGCTCGTGCGCCACCACCCAGTAGAAGCTCACCAGGCGGTGATTCGGGCCGTAGTTCCCATGGTGCTTGCTGCCCGGAAACCAGTCTCGCCGAACGTTCAGCGTGACATCTCCGGCCCGGGTGGCCGTGGCCAGGGTGCCGGGGGTTTCGATGGGGGTGAAGTAGATCCGCGTGTTGGGGTATGGGCTGTCCATCTCCACGCGGAAGCGGTTGCATCCCATGAGGGCGGACCAGTCGCTGACCGCGGCCCTCAGGGCACCCAGAAAACGTGGGTGATCGGCGGTGGCCACCCGGGCTTCCCGGAGGGAGGCCGAGTCCAGGCTGACGGTGTAGGGTGTGCCGCCCTGGCAGATGAAGTGTACGACCTCGTTGTTTCGGGAATCGAGCCAGCGCGTGCCGCCGGCCACGTACTGGTGCGAAAGGTCAACGCGCTTGGGTGACGTGGGAGCTTGGGAAGGATCCAGGCTGGGAACACCAGCGAGCTGCGCGAACAGGGCGAGGCACAGCAGAACCTTGAGGGATGCAGCCAGGGCTCGTCGGATGCGAGGGTGCCCGCGTGGCTTGGCTGCAATCTCGGCCGGAGGGCCGAACTGCATCATTTTCTGTGTGAGCATTTCCGTCCGTCCTTTCGGTCCGACGGCTCCGAACAGCTCACTTTTTTGCCAGGCGCTACGTCTATCGATCCTCCTCGATGGGTGAATCAAGTTGCTTCGACCAGCTGCGTTGTCCAAGTTGCGCGTGTGGTTCCCGTCTGAGACGCGGAACCAACCAGCCCTGTTGCCGAGCGTTCAAGCTATTCGGATACTGTAGTTTCATCGTCGATCCAATCTATTGCTGCTGACCGAGAGCACTGGCGCAGTTTTTGGGGCTGGTTTGCCGCGCACAATAGGTATTACGGACAAATCGGGTCAGATCTTCCCGATTGGATCCAAGAAAGGATCCGCGAACCGCTCGGTGAGATGCTCAGGGTCCGACCAGGAATAGGTCGGTCAGCTCAGGGCTCCAGGACCATGTTGTCCCGGGCCACCAGGACTTCGAGCGCGTCCCCGGCGTGGGCAGTGGCCTGGCTTGCGATGTCGTTGAGCAGCTGGTCGTCGTGGTGGGGGTGGTGGTGGAAGAGCACCAGGGTCTTGACGCCGGCGGCCAGGCCGTTGTCCACGGCCTGTTTCCAACTGGAGTGGCCGAAGCCTTCGTATTGGCCCTGCTCCGAGACGGTCCACTGGGCATCGTGAATCAGGATGTCCGCTCCCCGGGCGAGGTCGATGAGCGCGTTGTCGGACGCGGCGTCGCCTGCCTCATGGTCCGTGGCGTAGACTACGGCTTGGTCCCCGGACTCGATGCGATAGGCCAGCGAGTCGGCGGGATGTCGCAGGGTACTGTGGGTCACCCTGAAGCCTCCGATGTCGTTGGTGTTCGGCTCCACGGCCCGGTAGATCAGGGTGGCGCCCAGGTTCTCGGTGCCTTTGATGGGGGAGTAGGTGGACGTGAAGAGCCGCTCGGTGGCGGCTTCGACCTCCTGGGTGCTGCGGCCGTAGATCTCCAGGGTCGTGCTGGGCAAAAACACGGGGATGAAGAAGGGGAGGCCGATGACATGGTCCCAGTGCAGGTGCGAAAGCAACAGATACAGGTGCAGGTGGTCCTTGGGGCGCTTGGTGGCCATGAGCCGTTCGGACAGCGGGATGATCCCGATGCCGGCGTCCAGGATCAACATGCGATCGCCGTCGGTGATCGTCACGCAGGCGGTGTTGGCGCCGTGCTCGAGCTTCGATGGACCGGGCGTAGTGATGGCTCCCCTGGTACCCCAGAGCGTGATTCTCATGGGCCCGCCTCTCCCAGGTCGATGGTGACGCCCTCGGTGGCCGCGGTGATCTTCAGGCTATCCCGCCGGCCCAGGTCCCGGGTGGCCTGTAGGATCTGATCCACCTCGGTGTCGTTGTGCTCGGGGGCGTGGTGGAACAGGACCAGGTGCTTTACACCTGCGTTTCGGGCCAGGATCAGGGCGTCCTCACCGGTGGCGTGTCCCCAATGCTCCTTGTCCTGGATCTCGTGATCGAAGAAGTGAGCGTCGTGTACCAGCACGTCGGCGTTCGCGCACAGGGCGGTGAGCTGGTCGGTGTACCGCCGAGAGAAGGCCGAATCGGGCTCGAGGCCGCCCATGTTGTCGCCCAGGCGCACCGCATGGATCCGGGCTGTGTCGGTGATGACCACCACCGAGGTGGAGTCCCCCTCGAGGCGGTAGGCCACGGTGAGCCCCGGGTGGTTGAGCTGGAAGGTCGTCAGCTTCATGCCGTCCACCGCCAGGGAGTCGCCGATGCTGAATTCGTCGTACTCTATGTTCGCGGCGAGATCTTTGAAGGGCACGGGAAAGTGCAGGTCGTGGTGTTGGCCCGAGAGGATCTCGTGAATGGAGACGCCGGTCTGCCCCGCGGAGATAAAACGGAAGTCGTTTCCCGGCACGTAGAAGGGCAGGAAGAAGGGGTAGCCCAGGATATGGTCCCAGTGGGTGTGGCCTACCAGCACTGTCGCCTTGCCGTTTCCCTGGCTGAACTCTCTGTCCATCATCTCCCGGCCTAGCTTCACGATGCCCGATCCGCCGTCAAAAATGAACTCGGCACCGGAGGTCAGCCGGAAGTGCAGACAGGTGGAGTTCCCGCCATAGCGGACGTTATTCGGCCGCGAAATGGGGTACGAGCCACGGACGCCGTAGAACGTGAGCTTCATTATCACCTGCTGCTGCGTTGAACAGAGCGTGAGGCTGCACCGTCCCTATGACAGGCTTAGTCCACACCAGGGAAATGATAAGCCTGGTTGGGTAGATGTGGCAAGAAATGGTGACGGAAGAAAAATCCCCCTTAGGGGCCGCGAATGGCCAAGTCGGTCGATACAGGGCGTCAAGGCGCCCGGCTCGCGAGGCGCGACGAGGCAGTATACTGCTGCTATACAACGAGGAGCAACAAAGGGAGCCGGGATGTATTGGCGGCCTGAGCGATTGACTTGGTGATTCGCGGCCCCCTTTGGATGCCGACACGAACTGGCGCCGGTGGGAACGGACTGCTAGAATTGCGAATCATGTTGCGGTGGAGATCAATGTTTTTGCCAATGATTTTGACGGTTTTTGGGCCGTTCGCGGGGGGGTTGGGGGCGAGCGGTGATCTCCGCGCAGCGCCCCGGGAGCGTCCCGTGGTTACCCTTCGGCACGGAGCCGTAAAAGTATATGCGGCGGCCCGGCGTGGTTCCCCTCGCCGGGGAATCATCGGTGGACGGAACGCCGTGTTCCCGCTACTGGCTCGGGTCAAGGCCAAGGGATGTCGTCGTCCATGGCTGAAGATTGGCCCCGAGGCTTTCGTCTGCTCGGCGCGGCTGCGGCCTGGGCGCGGGCAGCCCCGGGCCACCCGACACCCACGGCTGCGGAAGGGGCGGATCATGCCGCGGAGCTACTTCGTAACCCGGCGTATCGCCACGGTACGGACCAAGCCGTCGGCCACGGCCCCGCGCGTGAGGATCCTGCGGGAGTACAGCGGCATCGTTGCCCGCGGCAAGGTTCGCACCTCCCGTGGCGTATGGCGTCGTACCCGGCGCGGCTACCTTCCCGCCTCGGTCATGCGCTTCGTGCGGCCGAGCAAGCTGGCGGGGGTGGCGTTGGGTCCCAAGCAGAAGCTCCCCGTCTCCTGGATCAACGGCGCCACGGCCTGGGTGGCGAATCGGCCCACCTTGAGCCGTCGCGCTCGGGTGAGCCGGCTCCGTGCCTACGCTCGGGTGACCGTTGATGAGCTGCGCACGGTGGGGCGTCGAAAATATGCTCGCATCGGCGCCGGGCGCTGGGTTCGGGCGGATCGCGTTCGTACGGCGCGACTGCGCAAGGTCCCGGCGGGGATCGGCACCTCGGAAAAGTGGCTCCACGTGTCTATGAAGGACTGGACCCTGGTGGCCTACGTGGGGTCTACGCCGGTCTTCGCGGCCCTCATCTCCCGGGGGTACAAGACCCCCAGGGGGCGCTACCGGATCACCCGCAAATTGGCCATTTCCACCATGCGTTTTCACACCCGCAAGGGCGAGTACGAGGCTGAGGCCGTACCCTGGATCATCTACTTCAAGCCGCGATACGCCTTTCACGCAGCGTACTGGCACGACGGCTTCGGCTCTCACGCCAGCCACGGCTGTATCAACCTATCGCCGAAGGATGCCCGCTGGCTCTTCGAATGGACCGCCCCGGACCTGCCCTCAGGCTGGTTTCAGATCCACCAGACGTCGAAGTCTCGAGGCACCCACGTGCTGATCGAGTAGCGCCGGGGGGCAGGATCCCGGGGCTTCTTTCGCGCAGGCGATCGATCCCTTGTCAGCGTAGTTTCACTGGTTTGATCGCGTTTTTTGGATCATTTCGCGTTTGTGCCGATGATGGAACCAACGAGGTTTTGTCAGATGAAGCACGCGAACCGAGGTTTGGTCGGGATCCTGATGGGGTTATTGGCGCTGACGGCGCCGGCCGGGGAGTCCGCGGCGCGTTCGGTCCACCACCGGATCCGGAAGCCGCACCGGGCGGTGAATCAGCGGACCCGAACCCGGTACCGGAAGCGGTCAAGGTCAAGGTCAAAGACCAAGACCAGGTCCAAGCGGTGCCGGCGGCGGGGGGACAAGCTGGTGAAGCTCAAGTATCTGCATGGTGGGGCGGTGTGGATCCCCGCCGAGGCACGGTGCGGGGGCCGGTTTCCGGTGGTGGTGCTTTTGCACGGCAACAACACCAGTCGGGAGCGGATCAAGTCCCTGGGCGGCGGACGGAATCTCGATAAGTGGGCTCGACGCTATCTGAACGGCAAGCTCATCCGACCGCTGATCCTGGCCGAGCCCATCCACTTCGGGGCCTGCGCGCCGCCCGAGCGAAGAAAAGGGCTACCCTACCTGTTTACCGGGCGTTTCAGTTTCGCCCGGTATCGCAAGCTGCTCGAGGCCAAGCTGCGTCGGTACGGAATTCGCGCCTCCAGCTGGTCTTTCATTGGCCACAGCGGCGCGGCCTGCTGTCTGACCATGGGCATGTTCGCCATTCAGAAGGTCTGGCCGAAGATTCGCGTGTGGGCTAGCGCCGATGGCTGTTACAACGGCCAACTCCAGGCGGCCACGTTGATGCAGCAGTTTGACGGCAAGACCACGAAGGTGATCAACGCCTGTCGAGGCTACCCGGCCTACAAGGGCTACAAGAAGTACGAGCGCACCCTGCTCACGCGCAAGGCGCTGTCGGTGCGTTGTGACAAGCGTTACTACAAGACCTGTCGGCGCCACCCGGTGAAGCGATGGTTCAGCTATGTGACGCAGTTCGCCAGCCCGGCGGATCACGGCAAGGTGCTCGTGGAGCTGTTCAAGACCCTGGTGTTTCACGACTACCCCTCGGCCCGGCGGGTCGCGTTGAAGAAGCGGCGCATCGCCCGTCGTCGTCGTCTGGCCCTGTTGCGAAGTCGGAAGGCGGCACGTCGCAGGCGTCTGGCCGCCCAGCGTCGTCGTCTACGCCGCCGCCGGAGGTTGCGTCGGTCCCGGCGGTCGCGTCCACCCAAACGGGTGCGACGAAGCCAGCGCCGGAGTCAGCAACGGAGCCAACGCCTGCGTAGCAGCGTGGCCGAGCGAGACTAGATCCTCTACACTTGCACCATGGCTAACAGCTACGCCATGGCTAACAGCGGGGTCCCAGTCCTACGCCCCGGAACGCTTTTTCGGGCCGTGGAACTGGTCCTACGGTTGCTGCTCGTCGGGGTGGTGCTGGGGGGCTGTCCGGAGCGTCAGACCCGGCGGCCACGAGCCAACAGTGACCTGGCGCGCATGCCGCCGTTGATCCCGAGGCAGCTTCTGTTTGCCGGGCCGGGGCGAGCCAAGCCGGCCATCTCTCCGGATGGCCGCCGCCTGGCGTACCTGTCTCCGGTCAGGGGCGTGGTAAATATCTGGGTGCAGAGCCTCGGCCGGTCCGATGCCCGGTCCGATGCCCGGCCCGATGTCCAGTCCGATGCCCAGTCCGATGCCCGGTCCGTCACACACCAGACCCACCGCTCCATCGAGCGATACTTCTGGGCCGCCGATTCCCAGAGCCTGTTTTTTCTGCTCGACAGCGGCGGTGACGAGAACTACCGGTTGTACCGGGTGAACCTGGCCACGGGGCGGGTGACACCGCTCACCGAAAAGGGCGCGCAGGCCCGGGTGGTGGCGGTGTCCAAGCACCACCCCGGCCAGCTCCTGGTGGCCTTGAACCGACGCCAGCGGCGCCTGTTTGACGTGTACCGGTTGGACCTCCCTACGGGGCGACTCGTCCTGGATACACCAAACCCCGGCCAGGTGGTGAGCTGGCATGTGGACTTCCAGTATCGCGTCCGGGCGGCGCGGACCATGGACCCGTCGGGGCGCACCCAGCTTCTGGTGCGGGATCACCGGTCCGCTCCCTGGCGGGTGGCGCGGAGCTGGAGCCCTCCCGACCAGGGGCGGCTCGTGACCTTCAGCCGGGACGGGCGGTCCCTGGTGCTGTTGGACAACAAGGGGAGGGACAAGACGCGGCTGATCCGTTTGGAGTTGGCCACCGGTCGCGTCACGGAGCTCTGCGCTGATGTGCGCGCCGATCTCTCGCGCCGGGTGCTGATCCATCCCGACGACCTCGTCGTGCAGGCCATCGCCACCGACTATCTCAAGGGGCGGTGGAGGGTGCTCGATCCCCGGGTGCGGCCGGACTTTGCGCGCCTGGCGCGGCTCGCGGGTCAGTTGACCTTCCGTGTGCTGAACCGCACGTCGGACACAAAGCTGTGGGTGGTGCAGGTCAGCGGAGACGTGCAGCGCAGCCGCTACTACCTCTACGATCGTACGAGCGGTCGGGTGCGGTTTCTCTTCGCCGTGCGTCCCGAGCTAGAGCGGTTCCGCCTGGCGCCCATGGTGTCGCACGTGATCCGCGCCCGGGACTCCCTTCGGCTGGTGAGCTATCTGACCCTGCCCCCGGGGCGACGGGTGCACCGACTGCCCATGGTGCTGTTAGTACACGGCGGTCCATGGAGCCGGGATCGGTGGCGGTACCATCCCTGGACCCAGTGGTTGGCCAACCGCGGGTACGCCGTGCTTCAGGTGAACTTTCGCGGCTCGGCGGGGTTCGGCAAGAGGTTCTTGGCGGCGGGGAACCGGGAGTGGGGGAGAAAAATGCAGTGGGATCTCGTCGACGCCGTGCGGTGGGCCGTGGCCCGGTCCACGGCGGATCCCCGACGGGTGGCCATCATGGGCAGCTCCTACGGTGGGTACGCGGCGTTGGCCGGTGTGGCCTTCGAGCCGAAGATCTTCGCCGCCGCCGTGGACCTCGTGGGGCCGTCCAACCTCGCGACCCTGCTCTCTTCCATCCCGACCTACTGGAAGCCCCTGCGGGCCATGTTCCGGTTGCGGGTGGGCGATCGCGTGCGCGACCGACGGATGCTATCGCAGCGGTCACCGGTGAACTTCGCCCAGTCCATTCGCACGCCGCTGCTCATTTTTCAGGGCAGAAACGACCCGCGGGTGAAGCCAGCCGAGTCCGAGCAGATCGTGCGCGCCATTCGACGGCGTGGGGGCAAGGTGGGCTATGTATTGTATCCCGATGAGGGCCACGGCCTGCGCCGGGCCGCCAACCGCCTGGATTTCGCCGGCCGGGTGGAACGCTTTCTTGGTCGCCACCTCGGTGGCCGGGTGGAGCCCTACGTGCTGCAAGCCGGAACGACCGCCGAGGTGCGCTGAGGTGTTCACCTCATTTTTGGTCGGACCATGACCCATCCATTTGACCCCTGCGTTCCCCTCTCCCATACTGGAACCAATGTTCCAACGCCAGGCTGGTCTCTGAGACCCAAGAGCGGAGACCCAAGAGCTACCAATGCTCATCGATATTATTCGTTCCGACTTTCTGGGCGCCCCTGGCCTGCGGGAGATGCGGGATCTGGTGGCCCCGAGCTTCTTCGTGGACGTGGGGCCCAAGTGTAATTTCCGCTGTCTGTATTGCAGCGTAGAGATCGCCAGGTCCTTCTACCCCGTGGACCAGGTCAAGAAGTTGGTTGCCCTGGGCGGGCAACACGGATTGGGGTGTGGTTTTTTTACCGGTGGTGAGCCCTCGATCTTTCCAAACCTCGAAGAGGTCATGGCCCACGGTTCGGCCCATGGGGTCAGCCATTGGGGCATTACCTCCAATGGTTGGGGTCTCACCGACCCGCGTCGGGTACAGGAGTTGGAACGGTTGGGCATGCGGATGTGGCAGCTCTCCTGGGACGACTTCAGGCCCGAGGTACTCGATCATCTGCGGGGGCACAGGCGGGTACTGGAAACTCTCATGACGGCGCTCGAGGCACTGCACCATCTCCGGCAGCCCTTTGTGGGACTCTATATGGTTGTGGCGCGGCAAAACTACGAGATCTTGCCCGAGATGGTGGCCTACACCGCCCGACTCCGAAAAAGTTACCCGCAGGTGAAGTCGCTGCACATCTCCATGTTAAAGCCCGTCAACGAGGCCTGGCGGAACTCCGAGGTGCTTTTTCCCATGGACCTGGCCGTGCCCTACCTGCGGCGGGCCATCGAGATCTCGCGAAAGGAGTCCCTGCCCATCTGGGTCAACCACCTGCCGGGCTGCTTGATCCCGGATCTGCCCGAGTACCAATACTCCAGCTTTGAGCAGCAGGGAAAGTATGACACCGCTGCCCGGGCAGTCCTCCCGCCCACCGTTTTGGAGCCGCGCCTGAAAAAGCACGAACCCTGCCTTCAGTGCACCAAGTTCGAGGTGTGTGTGGGCTATTGGAAAAACTATGCCACGCTCTTTGGGGAGGAGATCTTCGCTCCCTCTGGTGACCTGATTCGGGACACGCCCCTGCCGGCGGAGCGTCTAGGGCCCGAGGCCGATGAGCCCGCGGGGGCCAGAGGCGTTGGCGTTGACGCTGAAGCTGACGCCGAAGCCATTCGAGCTGCCGCTGCCCAAAGGACCGCCGAAGCCGAGGCAGCAGCAGCGGTCGAGCAGTTCAAGGCTCAGGCCAATGACTTTTTGCAGGACCTCGTGAGGGGCCACACTCCCGGGGGCTGGACCCTTCAGCGCAGTGAGCTGGTGGGACAGGCGGCTCCTTTCACCTTTCGCGTCCACTTCGCCGGTGCGGGTACGACCTTGTGCGTTTGCTTTGCCTCACCATCAGTGCAGGACGACGCCTTTTTGCGTACCCCGGAGTTGCTGATCTGGTACGAAGGCGCGGCCATTGCCCCTGAGGCCCAGCGGCTTCTTCGCGCCCTCCATGCGCGCGCTGGCCACTTCGAGCGAGCGTTGACCGAGCGACTGGGTCACCAGTCTCCCAAGGCTTGAGGGGCTCACGGGAGCCCAGGCTCACCATTGCAGGCGAAACGACAGCCCGCCGCCACCCCGGGAGACCAGCGGCGCCAGGGAGAGGCGCATGGGTGTGCGTCTGGCCTGGTCCAGGTAGCGCAGGCGGAAGGTGTCCAGGTCGGTGACGTGCCCGTCGTCCAGAAGTCGGCCGCGCAACCAATCGCGTTTGCGCAGCTCTCCGAGGACGGCCAAGGGAATGCCGGGGAGCAGGGTTAAGGCGGCCAAGCCCGTGAGACCGAGGCTCACCACCGCGGCCCCCAAAGCGTCGCCCTCGCCGCAATCGCTCTCGTAGGAGTCGGAGCAGCGCCAAGACGCTATCTCGACCCCGAGGAAGGCGACACCGCAACCGAGCAGGGCCGCGGCGCCGATGCCTGTGAGGATCCAGCCCGCGGTGGCCAACCCGCGTCCACCGATGCGCTCTTCATTGTAGTAGTCGGTCAACGACATCCCCGACGCCAGATACTTGCCGAAGGAGGCCAGCGGCAGGCCGCTACGACGATAGGCAGCGATGGCTTCGAGCTTGTGGGGGGCGCCCTTGGCGTAGCGACGCAAGTCCAGACAGGCCTGGACGACCTCCGCACTGGAGAAACCTCGCCGGTAGAGCCGCGCGGCGGTCTTGCTCCGGGGATCGAACCGACACCGGAGCCGGTCCAACTGCCGCCACTGATTATGGTTGAACAAGTAGTAGCCGGCCGGCTTGAGTCCCTCCTGATTTCTCACCAGAACCAGGGGCAGGGAGGGCAGGGGACGGAGCGGGGCGCGTGGTGCCAGGCCGCGGGGTCCGCAGCCGAGCAGCGGGCTCAGCGCAACGGATACCAGCAGACATAGGGGTACGAACCGTAGAAACAACGACTCCTCCGCAGGCGCATTGCGTAGTGGAGCAATAAGCTTGCAAGCTATGCGCCAACTCTGTACGAGACAGCGGCGCTGCCCGCGGCCTGAAATCCGGCGGTAGATGGGGGAGCAGGGGTCGGGGGGGGGTGGGGCGCTGATGCGTCAGTGCTGCCCTGGGTGTGGCAGGATGACTACAGGTGCATGCCGCCATTCATGGTCCAGCACTCGTCGGTGGCGAAGTCGTTCTCACAGATGAAATTGACCGGACCTTTCAAGGTGCTTTTGAATCGGATATTTTCAGCGCTTGTTACATGCTTGTTACAGTCTCTTGACGCAAAGACGCTGCCCCAGGATACTCTACCGGAAGGCTCGCCTGGGCACGGAATCGTCGGCACGGCGGCGCGCTTTTCGGCGACTGAACCCGATTGGGCCTCGGTGGCGTGTCCATGGGCGACTGAACCCGACTCGGAGCCGGCGGCGCAGTATCGGGGCCCGCTGGGATCTGAGTGGTGGTCGACGCTACCGGCACCTTGTCGGCCTTGTCGGCCTTGTCTGAAGCTCCGGAAATAGGCTGACGCTGCACGGTGATAGGCTGAACAGTGGGACGCACCATGGATGCCTGAGGCGTTATGTCGGGCTTGTCCCCGCCGGCTGCCTCGGAGGATTTGCGACTGCAACTCCCGATGGCAAGACCGAGCACTACGCCCAGCAACAGATCCACCGCAGAGCATCCCTTCCCTTGCTTGTGAACCATGCGCTCCTCTTCTTTACGCTCACCCGTATTCTACATCTTTTGCGTGCGACAAATGGTCAAATCTCCAGGCTCACTGCCGCCCAGGGATCACCGCCGCCGTGGAATTTGCGGCAGGGCGTGGGCGATTGTTTGCGGGGCGGATTTGAACTCGCGGTCGCCGAAGAGATCCAGGTAGTGGGTCCAGACGCCTTCGCAGCCGGGGCGCAAGGGGCAGTGGTCACAGGCGGCGGCGAAGGACTTGTACTCGTCTCGGCGCTGGGCTTGCCAGTTGAAGGTCTGGACCGCGTCGCCGTGGGAGCCGGCGGGGAAAAGCGAAATGTCCCGCTCGTAGTGGGTGCCCTGATAGCGTTGGCGCAACAGGGGGTTGCTGAGCACCTCCCAGGGGAATTGGCAGGGGGGGATATCCAGGAAGGCCAGGTTGGCGCCCAGGGTCTGCTCGTTCTGGGCGATGAAGGAGAGGAGGCGGGGTTTGAGCCGGGAAAAACGGGGCACCCAGTCTTGGATGTCGGGGCGATCGTTGGGGCGGATCAGGTTGAAACCGATGTCCGGTACACCGTGGGACTGCACCAGGCGAACAAACCGCTCAAGCAGGGGGAGCAACAGGCGATGGAGCACGGCCTTGACTGATAGACCATCTGGCAACCGCCCCTTGTCTCGGGCGGCCGCTAGGTGGTCCAGGGCGCGGAGCTTTTTGGGAAGGGCTCCAGTGCGGCCGGTGATCCGCTCCTCCAGGGCGGGCTTGGGGCTGTGAAGTGAGAGGGCCACGCCGGTCAGGCCGTGGTCGCAGAGCCCTTCGAGCCGCGTTTTGTCGGCCAAACGCAGGCCGTTGGAGATGATCCGTATGTGCCCAAAGCCCTGGTCCCGCGCGTAGCCCACCAGCTCCTCGAACCGGGGCATCAGGGTGGGCTCGCCTCCGGAGAAGCTCAGGGCGTTCACCCCCGAGGCCCAGAGCCGGTCCACCTCGGCGTGCAGGGCGTCTGGTTGGGCCCAGGGGTGCTGTTTGCGGACGAGCTGGGACGCAGAGGTGCAAAAGACGCACCGACAGTTGCAGGTGAAGCCGAGGTTGATCTCGCTCCAGTACAGTGGGCGTTTGTCACCTTCCTCCACTACGGGTCTT
Source organism: Deltaproteobacteria bacterium (assembly GCA_029938605.1). Taxonomy (GTDB): domain Bacteria; phylum Myxococcota_A; class Polyangia; order HGW-17; family JAJRWW01; genus JAJRWW01. The sequence continues at coordinate 28,107 of JAOZUO010000105.1, forward strand.
CCTCCAGCGGCCTCACTCCGACGGCCAGAACTCCTTGTCGAATTCCTCTCGCAAAAGTGGACGGGGGATCTTCAGTTGCTCGGGCGTCATGTTCGCCACCCGCTCATAGAGCACCACGAATTCCTTGGAGGCGGGGCACTGTGGGTCAAGGTCCACAATGGGGAGGCGTTTGCGTTCCGCCACCGAGACCGTGTTGTCCCGGGGGATGAAGTGCACCACCTGGGTGTTGATCAGGGAGGCCAGCCGCTCCACTTCAGCGCGTTCGTTTTTCAGGCCACGGAGGTTGCCGATCAGCCCGCCCAGGCGCACGCCCCCTCGGCCGAACTTCTTCACTGCCTGGGAGATGTTGTTGGCCGCAAAGAGCGCGCGCGGCTCCCCCGAGGTCACAATGTAGATTTCGTCGGCATAGCTGGCGTGCATGGGCGCGGAGAAGCCGCCGCAGACCACGTCCCCCAACACGTCGAATAGGACGATGTCGTACCGGGTCTGTAGCTGCTCCGGTCCACCGATTAGCTCGAAGGCCTTGGTGATCCCCCGGCCCCCGCAGCCCGATCCGGGGGTGGGCCCGCCCACCTCGATGCAGTCGATACCGTGTCGGCCGTGCATCAGAAAATGCTCCATCCGTACGCCATCCTCGCCGTGCTCGACCCACATGTCCATTACGGTGCGCACCGAGCCGCTCACCAGGGAGTAGCAGGAGTCGGCCTTGGGATCGCAGCCAAACTGGAGCACCCGTTTGCCGGCTTTGGCAAAGAGTGTGCTCAGGGTGGTCACCACGGTGGATTTGCCGATTCCACCTTTTCCGTACATGGCCAACATGCGAAGAGAAGACATAGGTCAGGTCACCTGATGGGTCGGGTGATCCAGGGCGTTGATCATCCGCTCGATGAGCACCCGCACCCCGGTGAACCCGAGGGTGGGCGCAGGATTCAGGACGTGATGGAACACCGACGGGTATCCGAGCTCCACCAGGGGAACCCCCAGGTCAACCAGGTTCTGGTGGATGATACTGTTGCCGAGCACCAGGTCCAGCTCGCCATCGGCCAGGGCGCGCTGGACAAAGGCGCGCAGGGCGGGGAGCTGCGGGGGCACCACCGGGCCGGTGACCTCCACGGGTAAGGGCGAGTCGTCGGTAGCCACTGAGGTGCAGCCCACCCCGGCGATCCGCAAGCCCAGCTCTTCCAGGAAGTCCAGCAGCGGTCCGAGCACCAGGTAGTCGCCGAAGACCAGCACGCTCTTGCCGAAGAAGTACCGAGGCAGGATCCACTGCAGGAGGGGCACCAGCGCAGCCTGCTCGGCCTCGATGAACGCCTGGGCCTCGAGCTCCAGCTCCAGGAACGCTCCCACCTGCTCCAGCCACGCCTCTGTGCCGCCAAGGCCCATGGGCAATGACGTCGATAGGGTGCGTGCACCCCAGCGCTCGGCAAACCGAGTGGCCCCGGTCCACCCCGTGGCCCCGGCGAGATCGATCACCGCGCCGGGGGGCC